>JAPLKX010000081.1 GCA_026387845.1 Candidatus Hydrogenedentota bacterium
AAGTCCATCTAAACGGCGATCCAAAATGTAGTGCAGACTTTTGGTGTAAATCTCCATATTTCCTAAGAAATTCCAATCTCACGGTCCCCAACTGCGGAAAATGGGCTAAACTCCCCTTCCAAAGAATGGAGGTTTCACTCATGCGCAGTCTCTTTTTGTTCCTCGCGGTCCTCGCTCTCATTTCGCCCATCGCCCACGCGGCCCCCGCATTTGAAACAGACGTCGAGACCGCCGCAAAACCCTACACCAGCCTCGACCTCAACAACGACCCAGACGTGTTCCGGTTCGCTATCGTCAGCGACAACGCCGGCGGGCCTCGATGGGGCATCTTTGAAGAAGCGGTCGCAAAACTCAACCTCCTCCAACCCGAGTTCGTCATCACCACCGGCGACCTTATCGAAGGGTATGAAGACGACGCCCAAGCCATCAACAAACAATGGGACCGATTCGTTGCCGCCCGCGACAAGCTCGAAATGCCCTTCTTCCATGTACCCGGAAACCACGACCACGGCAGGCCGTTGTGGTCGGAAACCTTCAACGCCCGGTTCGGCAAACCGTTCTACCACTTCGTCTACAAGAACGTCCTGTTCCTCTGCCTCGCCACCAACACCTCGCCCGACTACGGCACCGGCATCAGTATCGAGCAGGTCGATTACGCCAAGCGCGTACTGGACGATCACAAGGACGTCCGATACACGCTCGTCTTCCAGCACAAGCCTCTCTGGAACGACGAGAAAAACGCCGAGTGGAAACAAATCGAGGCCGCGCTCAAAGGCTGCCCATGCAGCGTCTTCGCCGGCCACACCCACAATTACCTCAGCCAGGAGCGCGACGGCATCAGTTTCATCACGCTGGCCACGACCGGCGCCGGCAGCCAGCTTCGCGGCCCCGCGTACGGCGAGTTCGACCACATCGCATGGGTTACCATGACCAAAAACGGCCCACGCATCGCCAACCTCATGCTCAATGGCATCTACGACAAAGACCTCCGCACTGTGGAGTCCGCGTCCAAACTCGCCTTATTTAATTTTAATGCCGCCATCACAGCGTCCCCGCTCGCTATCACGTCACAACAATTCGATTCCGCCACGACCCACCTCACCATCACCAATCCCGCCGACTCGCCCATGCGCGTCAAGATCCTCACCGAAACCGCCGCCGGCGTCCGTGTCGAGCCGGGCACCGTGACGACCGTCGTCCCGGCACAAGGGAAGCACGAAGTGGACCTCCGCATCTCTGCCGATTCGCCCGTACCCGCGCCGCAGGCGCAGCCCGTCGTCCTCCACTGGACCGCCTGCTACGACGGCAACAACGCGCGGCCAACCGAGCTCGCCGGCCAGATTGTCCTGCCCGTCGACGCGCCGTTTGAAATCCCCGTCGCGACGGCCCCGCCCACTGTCGACGGCAACCTCGGCGACTGGGCCGACCTCCCCTTCGCCGTCAACCAACCCGCCGACATCTACACCACGCCGCAGGCGTGGAAAGGACCGCAGGACGGCTCGTTCCGGTTTGGCGTCAGCCACGACGACCAGTTCCTCTACGTCGCGGTCAATTGCACCGATAACGAGCCTTGTTTCGACGGCTGGAAGTATTGGGAAGATTTCGCCATCCTGCTCGTCGACGGACGCGCTTCCGAAAAAGACGACATCAAAACGTCTGCGTTCAGCGTCATGGCCGGCCCCCAACTCGACGCCGCGCAACTGGAAGAGTATTCAATGGGCGACGCACCCGAGGGCGTCAAGACCGCCAGCATCCCCGCCGCCGGCGGCTTCACCGCCGAATTCGCAATCCCCCTCGCTTACCTCAACGAAAAGCAGGCCGGCGCATGGCAGCACGTCCGGCTCAACCTGGCTTTCAGCGATTTCGACCGCAAAGACTCCAGAGACGGCGCAACCATCCTCTACTGGCGCCCCCAATGGGAACGCAAGCCCGTCTTCAACTCCGGCCTCTTCAACAAAAAATAAAAACATCGCTATATGGACTGCGGTGGCTCACCACCGCTTTTCCATTTCCCGAATGCAATTCTCGTGTCTCCGTACAACTATCCGCCAACTTCCAGCATTTTCTCGAAGAAATTCAGTCGATTGCACGAGCCCGGGGTGCAACGCGGTGGGGTCGAGCTCCCGCTCGACCGTGGCTCCAACGGGGACCATTGGGGCCATTGAGAATTCAAATCGCGCCCGTCCCTCTGCGTCCTCAGCCCCTCTGCGGTTCTTCTTCATCCATCATCCTTCACCCTTCGCAATTCGCAATTCGTAATTCGTAATTCATCCTTAAAAACCCCAAACCCCATTCAGTTGTTCTCCGTGTCCTCCGTGATCTCCGTGGTCTATTGCGGTGTCCCCGCCATAGTTCTCCACCACGATCTTCAGCGTCGCCTTGCCTATCCGCACTGCAGCCACGCCGCCCCTCCCACGTGTCCGACGCCTTCTTCGCCAGCGCGTCGAAATTCCGCCCCGCCGCTTCTGCCTCGAGGTTCGCCCGTGCGTTCGCGATGCTGACGTACGAGATCCCCACACGCACTTCAACCTTCAAGTCCTCGCCCGCCCGCGCCGCAAACGCCAAATCCGCGCCCACGCTCGAACCGCCCGCCTCCATCTTTACCGCCTCGAAACCCTCCGGCGCCACTAAAAAGGCCAAAAGTACTTGAGAAACAACTTGCGGGCTCTCTGCCACGGATTGAGGCCGATGCCATTCGTTTTGGCAAGTTCTTCGTAGGAAGGCTCCGGGACGCCTTTTTTATGGAAGTACGTGTCGCCAAACCCTTCTCCCCCGGGGTATGGGTAATAGCTGACGTGCAGCCTGCCGGCTTTCAGGACCCCGCATCGGCGCGTAAACTCGCCCTCGCCCGCCTCCACCAGGCCGTTTGTTCCAGGCCCGACCTCGCCGTTCGTGCTATACAGGGACAACATGGCGCGTTTTTCTGAGGCAAGCTTGTACCGGCCTTTCACCTCGTACCGCTGGCCCACCTCGAACTTTGGCGAAGTCCCGCGGACCTCGAGTATCTGAATCGAGTCTCCCGGCCGGAATGTTGACCAGGATTCCTGGTAAGTTTCGATTTCGATCAGATACGGGAACTGGGCGGGGGGTGTTGACGTCGACACGGCCTTTTGTTGCGCCGTGGCTCCCGTCAGAAACACAGCCGCGCAAATGACCAACAGCACCAGCCCCGTCGCCGTCAACCGGTAACCAGAACGAGCGTGTTGCGTAATCATGCGGATTCTCCTTTCGAGTTCAGACTTGTTCTCGGCAATACCTGCCGCGCCCACCAGTCGAACCGGGATCGAGCCCCCTTGAACAAGTTTGATCAGGGTACGGCCGTAATTGCGGGCTTCCTCCTCCGCCATGTGCGACAGCGCGAGCGCGTCACAGGCATACTCGCGGTCCTGCCGCATGCGCTGGAAGCCATACCACACCAGCGGATTAAACCAATGAAGCGCCTGAAGCACCGAGCAAACCATCCCCACAATAAGGTCTGCCCGCTTTAAATGCGCAAGCTCATGAAGAAAAATGTGGCGCAACTCATTGTCGCTCAGACTTTCCACAGCCCGCTTCGGCAATACGAGCCGCGGCCGCATCAGGCCGATCACGAGCGGGTAGGCAATCTCGGCCTCAGTTAACGCCACGGGCGGCCACGTCACACGGGTCTCGGCCTGACACGCCGTGAACGCCGCGAGCGCACGCGCATCCGTGATCTCACGGAAGCCGCCCAGCGATCGCGGCAGCCGCCGGCAGGTTACAACAACATGTATCCCCCATAGGGCGCACCCCGCCAGCCACACGAGCCTGAGCGCCGCATTCCAATCGCGGGGTTGGGCTTGTGGAACCGCGGCGGGCGGAGCTGGCGAATTCTGAACCGGCCTTATCGCGGCAAAGTTGGCGGAGATTTGAGTGGAAGCAACTGAGATCAGGTTGGCGGCGCTAAAGGGGTTCGCCGGCGCCCATGGCAGCAGCAGGCGAAGTAACAGCACGCTCCACAACAGGTACCGCGTTCGCGGCGTGAGCCGATTCGCGAATAACCATTGCAGAGCCAACACCGCGCACACCACCACGCACGCACCCACCGTCGACTCCAACACAAAACCGTACAATGGGTCCATAACGACGGCCAGTGCGTTCATTTCCGCCCCCTCCTTTTCTCGTCCAAGAGCCGGCGAAGTGATTCCAAATCTTCCGCGGACAGGTTCTCGTCTTCCAGAAGCCCCGCTACCATTGGCTGGACCGCCCCATCATACACCCTCCGCAAAAACGAGCCCCGCTCCCGCCGTGCCGCCTCCTCCCGGCTGATCGACGGCCCGTAAAGGTACTCCCGCCCCGATTTCCGAAACCCAACCGCTCCCTTCCGCGCCAGCCGCCCTATCAGCGTCCGAATCGTCGCCGCCGACCATTTCTGCCCCTTCAACGCTTCCACCACCTCGTTCGCCGTCCGCGGCGACTGTTCCCACAACACCTTCATCACCTCCCACTCCGCTTCCGAAATCCGGTAATTCTTCATTAGCCTCACCCTGATCATTTACGTCTGTAAAACATCATATTACATCTGTAAAAGTTTGTCAAGCCCCAGGAAACATCACAAAATTAAACCAATCCAGCCCTCCAAATCCGTCATAATGGTGGAAGGCAAGGGGACAGGCAGTCCAGGAAGCACCCACATGGTAGAGGAACCCGATATGGAGTCCGGCGACACGAAAGCCGACGCGGCCGGCGGCAAGCTTTCGTGGCCCCAGACGCCTGACGGGTTCCGCCACCTGGTGGATGCCCACCTCCCGCGGCTGATAGCCTACGCCGCGGGTCGGCTGCGCGACGTTCACGACGCCGAAGACGTTGTCCAGGACGTGTTTGTCCGGGCGTACGTCGAGCGGGCCAAACACCGCGACGTACTCGAGGTGGGCGCGTATCTCTACCGGATGACGTCCAACGCGTGCGCCGACCTGATGCGCAAACGGCGCGGTCGCTCGCCCATGCTCCGGCTCCTCCCGCACTCCGACGACCCGCCCAACGAGGGCGGGCCGGCCTCGCCGGAGCGCGGGCCGAGCCAGGCAACCAGCGACATCGAGGAAGCCGATCGCGTCGAGCAACTCCTCGCCCGGCTCCCAAGAGCCCAGGCGGAGGCTGTTCGATTGCGCGTGTTCGGCGAACTCACGCTGGGCGAAATCGCCCTGCTCAACGGCTGTTCCATCCACACCGTCAGTTCTCGACTGCGATACGGCTTTCGGAAGCTTCGAAGATTAGTCAAAAAGGATCGCACAACATGACGTGCAAACAAATCAAAGACTATCTCGACGGCCTGCTCCTGGCCGAACCCACTCCCCTGGAGACTCAAGCCGTCGAAGACCACATCCGCCATTGCGTTCCGTGCCGCGCCGAATACGAAGCCGCTCAAAAGACCCTTGCCCTCCTTCAACCTTCCACAAAACCAACTTCAACCGACAGTCTGAAGGAGAGAATCATGAACAACATAACGTCTGCCGAATCGCATCCCGCTCAACAACGGCCGCGAATACGCTTTTTGAAACCAGCCATGGCCGCAGCGGCCGCGTTCGCCGTACTCGCCCTGCTGGTTTACCCGTTTGTGCAACCTTCATCGTCCTACGCGTTCGCCCAGACAATCGATGCGACCCGGTCCGTTCAGAGTATCCACTTGCGCATGACGCCGGTGACATTCGGCTCAGTAGGCGAGATTTGGGCCCAATTCAACCAGAACGCCCAACTCGTCCGGCTAAGAATGAACTTCCCCGATACCGAAGACGGGCCAAAGGACGTCGTATGGGAGAATGAAAAGGCCCAGATATGGTTCAAAAAAAAGAATTGCATCAGCACCGTCCGCGAACCGGACATACTCCGGAAGCTTAAAGCCAACTATGACTTCTTCGACCCCGCTCAGATTGTCGAAAATCTCTACAAAAAAGCACAAGGAAGCGCCGAGGTCGACATAAAAGAACCCGCAAAACCCGGGGAACCCATAATCATCACGGTTACGGCTCCCACAGAACCCGGGTGCAAAGACGTCTACACGGTCGACAGCAAGACCAAACTCCTGCTGCACCGCGATGCCTACAGACCGGCCGACGGGCAACAGCAAGTCGAGTTCAGCACCGAATACCTGGACTACAACCAAGTCGAGCCTTCCGTGTTCACCCTGGAAGCGCCCCCCGATACCATGCGCATCGACATGACCGAGGGCGTAGGGATCGAGCAAGGCGCCCTCAGCGATGAGGAAATTGCGACGAAGGTGGCGCGCGAGTTCTTTGAAGCCCTCATCGTGAAGGACTACGCAAAAGCAAGCCCGCTCTATTCGGGCATGCCCGCCGCAAAACTCCAGGAAGCTTTCGGCGGCACGAATTTCGTACGAGTCATATCAATGGGCCCGCCCGAGCCGCACGAAAAGACCGGCTCCTTGCGCGTGCCCTGCAAGATCGAGCGCAAAATTGACGGCAAGACCGAAACCTTCGAGCCAAACGGCCCGTTCGTCCGCCAAGTCGAAGGCCGCCCCGGCTACTGGACCATCATCGGCGGCATCTGACCAACATGTAGGGATGCCCCCCGGCCCGCCGCGGCGGGTGGGGGGTGTCCCCCTTTTGATTTGTTGTGCGGGCGTCCCGCCTGCACGGTTCAGCGACGGCGGCGGCGGCGGCGCGGTGGGGTCGCGCTCCCGCGCGACCGCGGTCGTCCCACTCGTCCCAATGGTCCCAATCGTCCCACCACTTGTGATAATATGCCGCCGCTCAACCGCAGGAGAAACAAACGATGAAAAACGTTCTTGTCGTTGCCTTCTTGTCTGTCGTCCTCGCGCCCCTCGCCCTCGCCCAAACGCCGCCCGCCGCTTCGCAGTTCAACGTCCGCAACTTTGGCGCCGTTGGCGACGGCGCCGCAAAAGACACCGCCGCGGTCCAATCCGCCATTGACGCCTGCGCGGCCGCCGGCGGCGGCACCGTCTATTTCGCACCCGGCACGTACCTGTGCGGAAGCGTCCAACTCAAGACCGGCGTCTACCTCTACCTCGACGCCGCCGCCACTGTCAAAGGCAGCCCTGATAACGAAGACTACAACAAGATTGAGAAACTGGATTTCAAAAATGACGCGGATGCCGAGACCTCGTTCTTCCACTACGCGTTAATTTGGGCCGAAGACGCCCAGCGGATCGGCATCCTCGGCCCCGGCACGATCGACAGCAACCGAACCCGCCGCCATGGGCCCAAACCCACCGCGTGGAAACGGTGCCAGTACCTTGACGTCAAGGGGATCCACATCATTAACGCCCCCAATTATGCGATCAGTATGCTCGGCACCGATTACGTCAACATTGACGGCGTCACCATCCTCAACGACTACTGCGACGGGATCGACCCCGACTCCTGCCGCAACGTCCGAATCTCAAACTGCCACATCGAATCCCGCGACGACTGCATCGTGCCCAAGACCAGTTTCGCGCTCGGCGAGCACCGGTCCTGCGAGAACATCACGGTCACCAACTGTTTCCTGGCGACGCCCGCCAACTGTTTCAAGCTCGGCACCGAATCCGGCGGCGATTTCAAATACATCACCGTCACCAATTGCGTCATGACGGGCTTCAACGAAATGTCTCCCGCCACCAGCGGCGTCTCCCTCGAGTCCGTCGACGGCGCCAACATCGACGGCGTCACCATCTCCAACCTCTCCATGCACCACATCGACGCCCCCATCTTTATCCGGCTCGGCGCACGCCTCCGCGACAACGCCCCCGCCCCCGGCTCCTTGCGCAACGTCCTCATCAGCAACGTCGTCGCCGTCGATGCGCGCGCGCCAAGCTCCATCACCGGCATACCCGGCGCGTATCCCGAAGGCATCAGCCTCTCAAACGTCCGCCTCACCTACAGCACCGGCCTGCCGGCAATGGATCCGAACACCCCCGTCCCCGAACTCGAAAAAGAATACCCCGACGCCGACATGTTCGAAACCCTGCCCGCCTACGGCCTCTATTGCCGCCATGTCAAAGACCTCTCGCTCGCAAACGTCCACCTGCTCTACACACCCGATTTCCAGCGCAAAGGCCCCGGACCAAAACCGTCTGAACCGGCCAACGCCGGCACTGCACTCGTCGCCGACGACGTCACCGGACTCGACGTCGACGCCCTCCACGCGCTCCCCAGCAAAACAAAAGAAACACCCATCATCAAGTTCATCAACGTCCGCGAAGCCTCGGTCCGCAACTGCCGCGCCCCCGAAAACACCGGCGTCTATCTCAACGTGTCCGGCCAAGACTCCGCCCGGATCGATTTCTCCAACAACGCTATGCTGAACGCCCAAGCCGGCGTAGCCACGGCCGCCGAAGTGTTACCGCAGATCGTGCATAGAGTCCCTGAGAACTAAGTACACAGCGCGGCGTAGCCGCAACCAAAAAATGCAGTCCAGCCTTTTGCCACGTCTGGGACGCCTCCCGGCAGTTGTGGGAGGTGTCCCTTTTTTTGAACATGCCAGCCTTACCAACAACAGTGGGACACCCCCCACAACTGCCGGGGGGCGTCCCAGACGCGCGGATTTCTGCGCGGGAAAACAAGAAAATGAAGGTTAGTAGTACA
>JAPLKX010000767.1 GCA_026387845.1 Candidatus Hydrogenedentota bacterium
GCCACATGTATTGAAGCCGGGCGAGCACATCCTGGCACATCTCAGGAGTGGTGTTGGCCGACTGCAGGAGATCACAGAGAGTGCGGACTCCCTCCTGCTGAAGTGAGCACCCAAAAAGGTAGTCGAGCGAGCTGCCGCCCCGCGAAGACTCGCATCCAAACGCGACAACGGTCGCAGCGGTATCCAACGCCCCGCCCGTGTCGCCGCTTTCCGCCTGCAACGCGGCCTGCAGGCACATCAAGCGGCCCAGCATCCTGTATTTGGCCAGATGCGGGAACGGCTCATCCGGACCCCGCTGCGGAGGCAACTGTGCATGGCCGGTTTCAACGCCCTTGCGGATAGCCTCCAGCGCCGCCTGGAACCTGTTCAGCAGTTCACGGACCTGCCGCTTGTCCTGCATACCTTCCTTGTCGATTTGAGCCAGCACATCGCCCAGCCGGACGAAGTCGGCCTCCGTCAGCAGTTCCGTTGCCTCCAAAAAATAGTGAATCGCATTTTCTTTCGGGATCTGAGTTGACGAGATAGGTTCCAACTCTTTTGCTTCGATCACTTGCCGGTCAAGCGCCCGGTCAAGCATTGCCACCGGCAGAGGCTCGTCCGCACGGCCCTCAGCGCTGGTTTTGTGCGGCGCATCCGGCGCAGGAACATTCACCTTGGCCGGCGTGTCGCGTACACCTGTTTCGACGCCGACGCCAACGCCACCGTCGTCAATTTGTCGGATGAAGTAAACCGATGCAGCCACCACGGCAATCGCCAGCACGCCCCAGGCCGCCCCTTTTTTCTTCATGGCCCATACCCTCTGTTGCCCGGGAAGTTTGTCACCGTCATTTGTCTCAGAACTGCTGGAACTGGCGGGTAAAGTTTTGCATGTACCCCAGCAGGTATCTTGAGGTGTAGGCAACGATGGCGATTCCGACGGCTACGGAGATCCAGCACCAGATGAGTGCGCGTTTTGAGGCGGCCCGGGCGGCGTCGAGGTTGCCTTGGGCGATGCGGCCGCGTGCAGTTAAGGCGTAATAGATCGCCACGAGCCCCACGGGGGAAGGCAGGAAAAAGATCGTAACAAGTATGGCGCTGGCGAGGTGAGTCGCAATGCGGGCACTCTCCGAGCCGGCGGGAAGAAGCGGCCCGTCATGGTGAAGGACAGTGCCGCACCGCGTACACCGCCACGCATTGTCTTCGTTCAGGGCGCCGCACTTGTGACAATACATTTAAACCTCTATCGTTCGATGACGACATCTTCACCTTGAGCTAACTGAGTCTACCATTATGGAAGTTCGCGTTTCTAAGGGCGAATCGCAAACATCACGACCAATCCTGTAAATCCTATTACCCTGTCCTGCGTGAACCTATCCCCCGCGACCCCTTTGTACTCCCCTCTTGACATTTTGCCCAAAGTGTATTAATGTCATTAATACACTTTGGCGATTCGAAAGGCGCAGATGTTAGAGATTCACTTAAATCCGGGCGATTCGGCGCCCGTATACCGGCAGATAATCCGGCAGGTGAGGTGCCTTTTGGCTTCAGGCCGGCTTCAGCCGGGGGACGAGATGCCGTCGGTACGTGTGCTTGCGCGGGAACTGCTGGTGAACCCGAACACGGTGGCGAGGGCGTATCGGGACCTGGAGGCGATGGGGGTGCTGGTATCGCGCCAAGGTTCGGGTACGTGCGTGTCTGCGGCGGATACGCCGGGGGCGGAATCGCCGATAGCGCACCGGCAGAAACTGATGCGGCTGGCGGCGCCCGCCGATGTGCTGCTTGGGGAATCGCGCAAGTTGGGAGTCCCGCTCGACGAGGTACAGGAATTCCTGATTGAACGGGACGCCGCACTCGATGCCAAAGACAAGAAAACCGCCTGACAATAGACTCTGTTCATGGGCAGTTTGTGGATGCGGCGTCCTCGTCGCACGGATGCGGCGTCCTCGTCGCACGGATGCGGCGTCCTCGTCGCACGGATGCGGCGTCCTCGTCGCACCGCGACAGTCCTCGTCGCGTTGACGAAGCGGCGGGGACGCCGCTTCCACGAACACGCTTGGGAAAGATCGATTGCGGCTTGGCCGCTTATTATAAACCCCACGCAGCGTCTAGCGATTCGTCCCAATAGTCTCAATGGTCCCAATCGTCCCACTCAAACGGCGCGAATTGGCTAACCTTGCATCTGGCGCTGGGTGCTGGCACAGTAGGGGCTGCGGCAGGGAGAGCCACGATTGAACCAGAGCGATCCGCCCCAGATCCCGGAAGATTGGTACAGCCAGTCTTTCGGCGCCCTTTATCCCGTCATTTATGCCCACAGGACAGTCGAGGCGGCGGGACCCGAAGCCGAGTTTGCCGCCCAATGCCTGGATCTGCGCGGCGGCCAGCGCGTCCTGGACATCGGGTGCGGAAACGGCCGGCACATCCTCCACCTCCTGCGCAAAACGCCCCGCGTGGCCGGCCTAGACTACTCGCCCGACTTGCTGGCCATGGCGCGTTCGCTCGTAGGAGGGGGCGCCTGGCTGATCCGCGGCGATATGCGCCGGCTGCCCCTCCTGCCCGCGTTCAACGCCGTCACCAACTTTTTCACCAGCTTCGGCTACTTCAAAACCACCGCCGAGGACTTGGCCGTGCTGCACGAAATGGCCCGCGTACTCCTTCCCAAAGGCCGGTTCTTTATCGACCACGTCAATCCCGCATACGTGAAAAATACACTTGTGCCCCAGTCGGATCGGGAGTATAAAGGTTACGCAATCCGCGAGCGGCGGTGGATCGATCAGGCGCGCCGCCGCGTCAACAAGATTATTGAAGCTTCGCTGGGTGGTGAGGCGGCGGGAACGTGGTTTGAATCGGTGCGCCTCTACGGTGAGGCCGAACTCCGCGAGTTAATCAATCAAGCCGGGCTCCAGGTCCGGAGCGTGTACGGGGACTATGACGGTGCACGGATGAGCGACCGGCGGCCCAGGATGATTGTGGTTGGAGAAAAGAGGTAGCTTATGAGAGATCTGTTTGCCGAATATCTCGATGAACAGCCGCAACTGCTTGCGTTTTTTGCCAACCCGCCCCGCGCACTCATGTCCACCACGCCAAAACCGCGCCACTGGGACCCCGCCCTGGTCGAGGCCATCCAGGAGTACCTGACGCAAGCCGGCGGCAGGCCGCTGTTTATGGGTGACGAGGCCGCCGTCGTAACCGGCCAGCAGCCGGGACTACTCACCGGCCCGCTGTACACCATCTACAAAGCCGTGGCAGCCATCCTGCTGGCGCGAAAAGTCCACGAGCGGTTTGGTGTGCGGTGCGTGCCCGTGTTCTGGGTGGGCAGCGACGACCATGACTTCGAAGAAAATCGAGTTGCCAGCGTCTTCACCAAGAATCACGACATTCTCACGCTCAACTACCAGCCAACAGGCGACGTTGCCGGGATGGCCATGCACCGCGTCCCACTCGAACCGTCGCTCCACGCGCTCATTGACGAGGCCGCCGCTCAGACCTCCGGTTCGGAATTCCGCGATGAGATCGCGCGGTTCCTCCACGAGTCGCTTGACGCCGCAACTAATCTGGCCGACTGGACCGCCAGGATCATGGTGCGCCTGTTCAAGAACACGCCGCTCATCGTATTTGCGCCGCACATGCCCGCGGCCCGCAGGCTCGCGGCTCCCGTACTCGAACGCGAGATCCGCGACCCGCTGGTGAGCACGATGCTGCTCAACGATACGGGCCAAAGGTTGCGCGAGATGGATTTCCACCAGCAGGTCACAAAAAACGACACCGAGTGCAATTTCTTCCTCGAATTCAACAGCAGGCGCAGAAAAGTCCTGTTCGACGAGGACCACTACGTTGTTCCGGACGAGCAGCAGAACTTCACCATCGACGAGATGGCCGGGTTGCTGGCGAGCGAGCCCGACCGGTTCAGCCCCAATGTGGCGCTCCGATGCGTCGTTCAGCAGCACCTCTTTCCGGCAGCCGCATACGTGGCGGGCCCGGGCGAAATCGCCTACTGGGCCCAATTGAAACCGCTGTTTCGCCATTTCGGCGAGGACATGCCGATCGTGTATCCGCGCGCCCGATGCCTGCTCACCGACATCAAGACGCGCCAAATCATGGAGAAGTTCCAGTTCACCCTCGAAGATCTCGCCGGACAGCCCAATGAGCTCACCGAGCGCGCGCTTCAACTCACAAGCCGCGCGCCCGCAAAAGAAATCGTGCAGCGCCATCGCCAACTGATCGAAAATGGCTTCCCGCTGCTGATCGAAGAGCTCGAGCCGCTCAATAAAACCGCCGCCGACATGGTGCGCAGCGTCCAGCGGAACCTCGCAGATGAATTCGAGCGGGTCGAGGCCGCCATAGTCAAAGGCGAGGAAGCACAGGCCGAAGCGGTTCGCAAGCAGGTTCAACGGGTCACAACCCTCCTATTCCCGAACCGAAAGCCCCAGGAGCGAGTATTCACCGTGTTTTCTTTCCTGTTTGAATACGGTTGGGATTTGGTCCCGCGTTTGATCAAGGAAACGAACGTGGATTCATTTCAGGTGAAGGAGATTGAGCTTTGACTCCGGTCTACTCGAGCGTGGACGTCCTGGCGGTGGGAGCCCATCCCGACGACGCCGAGCTGGGAATCGGCGGCACCCTCCACAAGCTGGCTCAGCGCGGGTTCGCCGTCGGCATACTCGACCTTACCCGAGGCGAAATGAGCACCCGCGGTACCACCGAAGATCGGGCCATCGAGGCCGGAAACGCCGCGCAGGTGCTCGGGGTAGCGCGCCGCGAAAATGCGGGAATACCCGACGGCGCTATCGCCAACACCCGCGAATTGCAGTTGACCGTCATCCCGTTCATCCGGTCGTTCCGGCCCAAAACGCTTATCGTCACCATGGTCGACGACCGCCACCCCGACCACGCC
>JAPLKX010000555.1 GCA_026387845.1 Candidatus Hydrogenedentota bacterium
AGGTCGATGAAAATGACGCCGCCGTGGTCACGTTTTCGATGGACCCAGCCGGAGATGCGGACGGTCTGTCGGGCGTGGTTTTTGCGGAGTTCGCCGCAGGTGTGTGTTCTGTACGGGTGCATCAAGTGGTTCTCCAGAGAATAAAGAAACGGAATTCGATATGGTAACGTGGGATCGGGCTTAGTGTCAAACGAGTGGCGGGCTCCCAACCTGCCCATGGAGGCCGATCTACCACCAAAAAACCGGACGCACCCAAGCCCATATTCTGGTCTGGTTTCCGGGACTGGTGATGTGGCGCACCCTGGAACAGTGCTGGGCCTACTGCTCGCCAACAAACCAAAGTCGAGGGTTAGTTGTGCCTGTCTAACGGTGAGGGTGTTCCTTCTGTTATTTGGTTGTTGGTTGAGTTGACGGTACTGGACTCTGCGGTTTCAATGGCCTTTTGACCGGCGGCGATTATGCAGTCGGCGATTTCGACGGTTGCGTCGCTGGTGACACGAATGGCAACAGGCACTTTGAGCGTGCCGATGCTGAGCCCGCGGAGCGCCGAAGTGCCGGCCATGGTGACGGCAACGCCGGCGCCTTGTGCTCCGGTAACGAGGATCGATGCGGGGGCGCCTTCACCGGCGAGGGTTGTGCCTGCTTTGAGGGCCACGGACTCGAGATAGACGCCGGGACGGACGAGGATGGTGTCGCCCCTGCCGGCGACGACAGTCTTGACGGCCGCTGCGACCGTGATGAACGGTCTGGTTTCGGAGCCGTCGCCGGGGGTTTGGGTGGCCGCGTCGACGTAGAAGAGGCCTGCGGGGCTGCCTTCTACATTGGCCTGGAGTTCTTCGCCGGAGGTGCGGTATAGGATTTGCCCGGCGATTTGGCCGGGGTCAGCGCCCGGGGGCGCGTTGACGCGGTAGGTGAGGGTGGCGGGCAGGTCGGGAATCCACACCCAGGCGAATTCGAGCGTACCCGAGGAGCCGGCGCGGGGAGAGAGGGCCGGGATGTCGCCGCCCACGACTGAATCGAAGGTCCATCCTTCGGGCAGGACCTCGACGAGGCTGAGCGCGGTGACTTGTTCGGCGCCGTCGCAATTGATATCCACGGTAAGGTCGAGTGCGCCGCGGGTCTTGTCAGCCGCGGCGATGGTGCGGGCGGCGGTCAGGCGGGCGGGCGCCTGGGGGGCGTCGAGCGCTTTGGCGGCTTCTGCGCCGGAAGCAAGCAGGCCGGGTGCGTAGCCGTCTTCGGTGCCGCATTCGACGTGGTATCCGCCGGAATTGTAGAACTGGATGAGGCGGAGCAGTTCGGAGAGCCCGATGGCCCAGTTCTGGGAGTTGTAGTCGGCGTCGTGCGGGGGTCCGTCATGTGAACCGACGCCGGGGCCGTATCCGTCTTCGGTTCCGGGCTCGTAGTGGTAGCTGCCGGAATTGTAGAACTGGATTGCGCGGAGGAGTTCGGACAGGGAAACGATCTGGTTGGCGGTGTTGTAGTCGATGGAGTGGCTGACCCGCGCGACGATGCTGTCCAGCAACCCGACAGGCGCCAGGAGTTCGGGCCCGGACCGGCGGTACAAGAGCAGGCCGCCGAAGAACTGGTCGCCGGCTGCGTCTGGCGGCATCGTGAGTCGGTAAGTGAAGGTGTACGGGAAGGCGGGGATGCACAGCCAGGCGAATTCGAGGGCGCCGGTGGCGCCTTGCGGAGGCACGACGGCGGGAGCGCATGCGGGCGGACTGACAAGCGAGTCAAATGCCCAGCCCTCGGGAATCGTCTCGATTAAGCCCAGTGCAGTAAGGTCGTCGGCGCCGTCGTTGTCGAGGGTGATTTGGACGTCCTGGGTTTGGCATTGGGGGGAGTACTTGAAGTACCAGAACGCCCTGTTAGCGCGCATATCGGGCTGGGTAACGTTGATGTAGCCGGTCTTGGCTTCGGTATTTTCGCTGCACGGGTTGGCTACGGTCAGGGTGACGGTGTAAACCCCGGGGGTGTCATATTCGTGGAGCGGGTTTTGCTCGGTGCTTGTTTCGCCATCGCCGAAATCCCACGCCCAGGCGGCGGGCGCGCCGGTCGAGAGGTCAGAGAATTGGACGTTGACGGGCGCGTTGCCGTAGAGGGGCGAGCCGCTGAACTCGGCGTCGGGATCACCGGAAACGGCGATGTCGGCGCAGAAAACATCTGAACCACATCCGTTGGAGACGGTCAAGCAGACGGAGTAGATGCCGCTCGATGTAAAGGTGTGGCCAGGATTCTGTTCGGAGCTGGTTTCGCCGTCGCCGAATTCCCACAGCCAGGAGGTTGGGCCGCCGGTCGAGAGGTCGGAGAACTGAACGGGCAGAGGCGCGCAGCCTGCGGTAGTGTCGGCGTCGAAATTGGCAACTGGGATCGTGCAACTGCCCACGGAAAGGCAGACGGGGACGTCGATGGGCCCGTCGGAGTCTCCTTGGACGGAGATGATCTTGCACTCTTGGAAACCGTCTTCGAGCCCGGTGGCGTCGGCGGTAACGGAGATTTCGACGGATTCGCCGGGTTGGAGCGGGCCGGATTGCGGGGCGTAGCTCAGCCAGTCTCCGCCGAGCCACACGATGGAGTTGTGAATGAGCAGTACGAGGTCGCCGGTCCATGAGCCGTAGTCGAACGGGAAGGAGTTGATCCCGACGACGCCGGGTTTTGCGGCGACGAGGGGCAAGCCGTCGTTCCAACTGGCGACCCATGCCGCGCCGGGCATGATGGATATGGCGGCGCCGAAGAGTTCGGTAAGCTGGGTGACCCCGGCCATAATGGGGTGGGCGGTATCGAATGCGCCGAGCGAGCGGTCGATAAACGATGGGCCGCCATGCGTAAAGGCGCCGTAGCCTTCTGCGGAGAATCGGCCGAGGAGTTCCCAGGCATCGCCGGTGGCGAAGGATGCGAGCATTTCGACGACTTTACCGCCGGCGTCGACGTAGTCGGCCAAGACGTTGCCAACGGCGTTGGGATCGCCGAAGTAATACTGGGAAGCGACGACTACGCAGTCGTAGGCATTGAGTTGATCCAGGGTGGGTGTGGCGACCCTGGCATCGAAATAGTCGACGGAACCTATATCGGGAAATGCGCCGAGGCCCACGAGTACCTGCTGGATCATGCTGATGTCGTCGGTGACCAGCAAGAGGACATTCAGGACGCCAGCGGCGCCCGTATAGGTGGCCACTGCGGTCCGGGTTTGAGGTTTGGGCATGGCGGGTGAATCCTGGGGCACCCATCCGCGGCCGACGGGGCTTCTGCCGGACGTTGCGGGCAGGACGATTTCAACGGGACCGAGGACGCCGGTTTGGGAGAGGGACCAGTCCACGGGCCATGTGCCGTCGTTCAGGATCGTCATGATCTGAGTCTGGGTTTGTTCGGGCGGTAGATAGAAGTCGAGACTGGTTGGCGAGACGACGAGGTTTGGAACGCCCCGGTATTGGAACGACAGCCAGGGTTCGTGTCGCGGTTCGGTGCGGACGAATCCGTTGACGTCTTCGGCTTCGATGTAGTAGGTGAAAGTCGTGCCGATGGGTTGAGCGGGGATTTCGGCGCAATAGGTAGTGCCTCCGGTATTGGCCATGGGCGCCGTGGTGAAGTTAGCGCCGTCAATGCTCGAGTAGAGGTCGGTCCGGACGAGCCCGGCGTCGGACATAATGTCGGCGCAAACGGAGTACGGCCCGGGCAGGGTGGTGTCTTCGAGCGGGGTGTGGACAATCCCGATGACATCGAACACCACCAGGGTGACGGGGACTTCGAGTGCGCCGTCGGGGTCGCCGGAAATGGAGAGTGTGCATGCGTCGGAATAGCCATCCGTGAGTCCGGCCGAATTGGCGGTGACCTCGATCTGGATGGACTCGTCTGGCCCGAGAACGCCGGAGGTTGGGTCTTCGGTGAGCCATGGCGTGCCGGCAATCATAACGGCGTTAGCGGCATTGAGCCGGCCGCCGGTAAGTACGACGCCGGACCACTGCGGGAGCACGTCGACGCTGTCCAGTATCCACTCTTTGAGGGTAAGTGGGTCGGTTCCGGGCGCGATGGAGAGCAACAGTGCGGCGACGCCGGCGACATGTGGCGTGGCCATGGAGGTGCCGTCGAATGCGGCGTACCCATTGCCGGGTACCGTGCTGAGCACGTCAACGCCGGGCGCGGCGAGGTCGACGGTGACAACGCCGTAGTTGCTGAAGTCGGCCTTGAGGTCGTTGTGGTCGCTTGCGGCGACGGAGATGATATTGGGGGATTCGTAGCAACTGGGGTAGTTGGGATAGCCGTCGGTGTTCGTGTACCCGTTGCCGGCGGCGGCGATAAACAGTTGTCCAGCGGCGCCAGCGGCGTCAATGGCGTCTTTGAGGGATTGGTCGTAACCGCCGCCGCCCCAGGAGTTGCTGGTGAGGTTTGCGCCTTTGAGCACGGCATATTCGACCGCGGCGATGGCATCGGCGGTCCAACCGCCGCCGCCGCTGTCGAGGAACTTGAGGGCCATGATGCGTACGTTCCAGTTGACGCCAGCGACGCCGGCGCCGTTGTTGCCTGCCGCGCCGATGGTTCCGGAAGTGTGTGTGCCATGTCCGTAATCGTCCATGGGATCGCCGCTCGAGGGCGACCCGTCGCCGTTGATCCATTTAGCGCCATGGATGTCGTCGACAATCCCGTTGGCGTCGTCGTCGACGCCGGGAATGCCGTTGAGTTCGGGCTCATTGGTCCACATCTGGGAAGCGAGATCTTGGTGGTTGTAGTCGCATCCGGTGTCGATGACGCCGACGATGACGTTTGTGGAGCCGGTGGAGATGTCCCATGCTTCGGGCGCGTCGATATCGGCGTCGGGCGATCCGCCGGTCTGGCCGGTGTTGTTCAAGCCCCAGAGTTGATCGAACATGGGGTCGTTGGGAATCGCTATAGCGTGGACGCGATAGTTTGGTTCGGCGAAGGCGACGTTGGGCATGTTGGCGTATGCGGCGGCAACTTGTTCAAGCTGTGCGCCGTTGGGAATCCGGACCACTTCCACCGGAATGAACTGGTAGGCATGAGCGACGGAAGTTCCGGCGGCGGCGTGAGCGGAGGCCCTTGCGCTTGAGTCGGTTCCGGGTTTAAACCCGACGAGGAGGGTGTTTGGATCGTGGGGTTTGGTCCAATCGACGTCGACGGGCCTGCGGTTGGCGGGCGTATAGGACATCGCGCGATGGGTCACGGTTGCGGTGACGCTGGAGACACCGCCCGGCCCTTCCTGGAGCGACCACTCGACCGGCCAATCGCCGGTGTTGGAGAGGGTAAGTATTTTAGTCTCTTGAGAGTCGGGTGGCATGGTGAACGCGAGGCTTTCAGGATCGACGACGAGATTGGGTATACCTTCACGGACGAAGCAGTTGAGGCTCGATGGCGCGCCGTCCGGGTGATGCGCGACGAAACCGTTGACGTCCTCGGCTTCGAGATAGTAACAGATGTCGGTTCCGACGGGTTGGCCGGGAATCTCGGCGCAATAGGAGACGCCTCCGGCGTTGACCATCGGCACGGTGGAGAAGGAGGCGCCGCCGTCGATGCTCCAGAACAATTCAGCGCGAGCCAGGGTGAAGGCGGCGACGATGTCGGCACAGACGGGGTACGGCCCGGGCGAGGTGGTATCGGTAAGTGGCTGGTGGACGATCTGGACATCCGGCGCAAGGCCCAAGATCTGGACGTCATCGACATAGAACCCGGGGTATGCATTGGCGATACTGTCGCCGGTATTGAAATGGAACCGGACCTGGATGGTAGAGGCGGCATACGCGGACAGGTCGATATTGAGCATTTCCCAGCCGAACGTGGGGTCGTTCAACACGTAGACGCCCATGTTGTAATCATTGTGGGCGATGATCTGGAATGGCCCGCCGTCTACGGAGAGTTCGACGGAGGCTTTGTCGTACACGCTTGGCATGCCTTCGGTATCGAGGAAATATTTGAACGCCAAGGCAATGGGCGGGGTGACGTAGGCGAGGTCGATCTGCGGCGATGTGACGACGCCCTCGGTCAATCCGGCGTTGAAATTGCAGGACGAATCGAGGCCGTAATAGAGCGAGGTCGGCGCGGTGTGATCGCCCTCGTCCGACAGGCAAGTGGTAGACAGATGCCACAGGCCGTTGCCGTGGCCAAAGGTGTTGTCAAACGTAAATCCGCCGAGGCCATTTTCGAAGTCCCAGGTGTAGATGGGTGTGGGTCCGTTTTCAGTTCGGAATGTCCATACGGTCCCGGGGACCTGGCCGCAACAATTGATGGCGATGACTTGCCAGTAGCACTGGGTGTTGTATGGCAACGGCCCTGGCACGGGACAGGTGGTTTGGGTGAGTCCGGCTGCGACGAGTTCGAGCAGCGCGGGGTCATATCCGGCGTAGATGTCGTAGGTGGTGGCGCAATTGCCTTCGCTTCCGACCCATGATACGTAGGGTATGGCGACGGGAACGCCGGTTTCGCCATCAGGCGGCGAGGGTTGAGAGGGCTCGGCGGGCGGAATGCAGTCGGCGGTGGTGAAATCCCACAGTGTGCCGGGGGTGTCGCCGCAGCAATCGTGCGCGATCACCTGCCAATAATATGTGGACAGCGGGTCGAGTATGCCGGCATTGCAGGATGGGGTGACGAGGTTCTGCGCGATCAATCTCAATGCCTGTGGATCGGCGCCGAGGTAGACATCAAACAGGTTTTGGCAACTCTCCCCGCGGGTGAACAGGATAGCCAGTTGTGAGGTGAGTGAGCTGGCATTGCAGTTGTACTGGAGCCCGACAGCGGGATCGCTCTGAATGCCGACGGTTGCGGAGTTTCCGGCCTGAGGCCCGGGCGTGGCGTAGAGCAGAAGGATCTGGTTGTTGTTTTCGTGCAACTGTGCCTGGGCGGTGATTGCGCCGCCGCCGCCGTAGTAGGGGACGTTCTGCCACTGGACCACCAGGACGCGGTTGGGAGCGGAACCAACGAGTTGGACGTAAACGTTGTTGGCGCCGGAGGGGTAGAG
>JAPLKX010000364.1 GCA_026387845.1 Candidatus Hydrogenedentota bacterium
TGCGGGAAAACCGCCCGTCCGGTTTGATGAGCGGGAGGTGGAAACGGAGCACGGCATGCGACTATTGAGACACAAACGGGGAAACCCCGACCCAGAATATGTCGAAGCCTACCCCACCGCGCCACCTCTCGACTCTACTCCGGCCCCATCCTTCATCCTTCCTTGACAGCCCGATCGTAGCACATCGGCTGGCCCAATTTCCAGTGAAAAAATTGTCCAGCAAATCGCCGGGGCGCGGCCACGGCCGCCGGCACCAAGTCTTGCATCGGAACCCCATTGTTTGCTGGCAGGTTATGCTTGCATAGCAGGATGGGAGTTATTATTCTGAAGTATAAACTACCGCTCATGGCCTTCACCAGCGAAGACATCCCCTAGATTTACTACCAATGGAGTACTACCAATGAGGGACTTATTCCGCTTCGTCCCACGTTGCCTGCTGGCGTCCCTCCTCTTGCTTCCCTTGGGCGAGCCGCAGGGCTCCCAGGCCGCCGTCACCGACTTCCAGGCCTGCACCTACATCAGCACTCGGGGCGAAACGTTCAACTACCGGCTGTTTGTTCCGCTCAACTATGATCCCCACGTGCATTACCCGATGATTCTGCTTTTGCACGGCGGGGGAGAGTCGGGGACCGACAACGTCAAGCAGGTCAGCAACTCCTACGCCGACCGGGTGGTGGCCCACACGAAGCAGGCCAAGTACGCCGCCTTCGTGCTCGCCCCGCAGAATTCGCCGAGCGACGACGCCTGGTACGGCCCCGAGGGCGGCAGCCCGCAATGGGGCGGCCAGACGCCGGAGATCCCCGACGGCCGGCCCATGCGGATCACCAAGGAACTGTTGCCGGGTCTGCTGACCACGTTTTCCATCGACCAGCAACGGATGTACATCACCGGGATCAGCGATGGCGGGGTGGGCACCTGGGACCAGATCGCCCGCGACCCGTGGCGCTGGGCGGCGGCCGTGCCGATCGCCGGGTACGGGCCGCCGTCGCGGGCCCCGCGCGTCAAGGACATTCCCGTTTGGGCCTTCATGGGCCAGAACGACGGCGTGTTCGACCCCTCCTACGTGCGTAACTACATACAGGCCATCAACAACCTCGGCGGCAATGCCTTGTACACGGAGTATCCGGGCAGGGGGCACGAGGCCTATGTCTGGAACACCACCTACGACAACGCGGCGATGTGGGACTGGATGTTCACCCAAGTGAAGCCCGTGCCCGAGCCAGGTGCCATCGCTCTGTTGGTGGCCGGCCTGCCGGGGCTGGCGATCTTGTGGCGGCGCGGCCGGGGGAAAAACTATTCATCCGAACGGGGAAAATAGTTCTAACACCTTTTACGTCCTCCCCCAAAGGGCGCGAAAGGAAAAGGGGTCAGAACTATTTTGTATAGCTTGGCCCTACTCCAGCCCCGATTGCTGCGAGAACAGCACGCGGCGAGAACTGCGGCGGACGTGGACCGGCATGACGAACGCCCGGCTGGAGCCCCACGGCTCGTGCGGCTTGCGGAAATGGCGGGAAATCAGGCGGCTTTCGTCGCGGGTGTCGCGACACTCTCGGGCGGGCACAACCAACCAGTCGATCTGGATCGTTTCGAGCAACGGGTCGAGCAACTTTACTCCGCGCGTCCTCATCGGAGACCTCCTTGATGCTGCGATGCCTCTTGGCGTCGGGCCCTGTAAAGAGGGGTCTGAGAGAAGACGTAGCAGCTTGCGTGCCAACTAGAGGGCGGTTGACACAAGTGACTTTGCGGCAATGACTTAGAGCGTTCCATTGCCGCCGTGTGCCGATGCGGCGGGAGAAAAACGTCATCAAACGGGCCGCAGGGCGTGTACTTACTGCAACACCGCGGCCTCCTACAAATTCGAGGTTGAACAACTCATTTCTTTGCAGCGCGTATCAATAGGCGCTCGGAACC
>JAPLKX010000603.1 GCA_026387845.1 Candidatus Hydrogenedentota bacterium
CGTGACGCAAGAACAGGTCCCACTCCGCTTTGAATGCGTTGTCGTAGGGGATTGTGTCCGGCATGAGAGACCAGCCGCCGAGGAAATCGATCGGGTTGTCGACGTCCGGGTTCCATACGGGTTTGGGCGTGGTGGCGTCGCTCTGCACCCGGCACTGGCGCAGGCCCGCCACGGCCGAGCCGCGCACCCCGTCGACCTGGATGGTAAGCAGGTCGTCGCGCCGCACCCGGATGCACCACGACGAGTTGAAGTGGCATACGATGCCCTGGTCGGTGGTAAACGTGGCATAGGCGGCGTCTTCGGTGTCGGCGTTGAATTTCTTGCCGGCCTCATCCCACCGCGCGTCGATGTGGTTCACGCCCAGGCACGACACGCCCGTGACGTTTCCGAAGAGGTTGTCGATCACGTAGCGCCAGTGGCAGAGCATATCCAGGATGATACCGCCGCCTTCGGCCTTGCGGTAGTTCCAACTGGGCCGCTGCGCCGGCTGGTTCTCGCCGGTGAACACCCAGTAGCCGAACTCGCCGCGGACCGCGAGGATCCTGCCCAAAAAGCTGGTATCGATCAGGTATTTCAGCTTGCGGATGCCGGGCAGCCAGAGCTTGTCCTGCACCACGCCGTTTTTCACACCGGCCGCCTCCGCCCGTTTGTACAAGTCCACCGCGTCCTCGAGTGTGGTTGCCGTGGGTTTCTCGCAGTAGATGTGCTTGCCCTGCGCGATGGCTTTTGCCACGCACTCGTGCCGCAGCAGCGTGGTTTGCGCGTCGAAATACACCGGGTAATTCCGGTCGCGCAACACCGCGTCCAGGTCGGTGGTGTAGGGCAGGTTGCCGTGCGCCCGCGCCAGCCGTTCGAGCTTGGCTTCGTTTCTGCCCACCAGGATCGGCTCCGGGATGATGGTCTCTTCCGCACTTACCCGGACGCCCCCCTGCCCGCGGATGGCCAGGATCGACCGCACCAGGTGCTGATTGGTTCCCATCCGGCCGGTCACGCCGTTCATAATGATGCCGATTGTGTGCGTCTTCATCAATCGCTCCTTCCGTTTTTCAGGACCTGACGATCCGAACCAGGATCACAAACGCCGCGAACACCGTCAAGCCCGTCAGCGCCACCGAACATGCCAACTCGAACCACGCACCACGTTCGCGCGCCGCCTTCGACCTCCAATATTTCCACCAGAACAGCGGGCACCACACCGCCATCATCAAAATGGCCACCGGCGCGCCCAGCAGGAGATAACCCAGCCTGTCCAGCAGGAAAAGCACCCCCCACAATCCCGCCAGCCCGACAAACGCCAAGTCAAACAGCCGCTCCGCCCACCGCGTGATACGCCAGCTCATACCGGGCCTCCTCAGTCATGTATTCTTGAATGGGACCATTGGGACAATTGAGACTATTGCGACATATGGAGCGAGCGGTGGGGTCGAGCGGTGGGGTCGAGCTCCTGCTCGACCGCGGCTTCAGCAGCCGGACTTGTGCTTCGAAAGCGCCACCGCCGCCACTGCCCGGTCGCGCGGGAGCGCGACCCCACCAATTGCAGTCTCTATTGGTCATTGTACGGTCAATCATTTGAACTTTGCTGACCATTTCACCTCATCGGCCTGTTGGCATCTGAATCCGATCAACAGCACTTTCCCTTCGGGATCCATCTCGCCCGTTGCCGGGCCTGCCGAAACCTCAAGGCCAGCAAACTTGTATGGCGGCGG
Organism: Candidatus Hydrogenedentota bacterium; assembly: GCA_026387845.1. Taxonomy (GTDB): domain Bacteria; phylum Hydrogenedentota; class Hydrogenedentia; order Hydrogenedentales; family SLHB01; genus JAPLKX01. The sequence continues at coordinate 1,707 of JAPLKX010000603.1, forward strand.
TACCAGCACGCGCAGCCGGTAATCGGTATCGGCCACGCCTTCGAACATCCCGCTCAACGTCCGGCTCGACTCGTCCCAGTTAAGCGCGCGGAAGTCGGTCGCGCCCATTGACCAGTGCCGGTCCGTCGACAAGAACATCGGCCGGTCTTCGTACGGGCGCAACCCGAGCAGGCGCACCGACCCCGGCCCCACATTGACGTCCAGCGTGTCGTGTGCCGTTCCATAGAACGCGTCGCCCCAGAAGTCGTACACGGTGTAGCGGCGGCGTTCGGCAAGTCCGAGCGACGCAAACGATACGGGGATGGTTGCGGGTTCGCTCGCGTCCCAATTGAACACGCCCACGATCTGCCACTTGCCGATGGGGCTCTCGATGGGCAACGTCCAGATAACCGGCTGCGCCCGCTCGAAAAAGTCCACGGGCCGGGCGGGCATGGATGACACCGGCAGTAGGCGGCGCAGCACGGACACCTCGTTCGGGTCAAGGTCGGTGAAGGCGTTGCCGATCTTGACCACGCCGCCGGTCAGCGCCGCGCCGGTCAACCATGCGACGCTCTGTTCGATAGTCAACTCCGGTTGTTCCGTTACGCCCCAGCGCGCCCGTTCGCTCGCGTGGTTGAAATACGCGCAGTCCTGATCGGGCGCCCAGAGGTGCGGCGCGAAAAAGTACCGGTGTGCGGCGTTGTTCAGCGTGTCGACACAGCCCCATGGCCACTTATCCGGGGCTTTGCGCCAGATGGGCGCGCAATCATTGCCGATCCGCATGCCGTCAACCATGGGCCCGTTGATGGCCATGGGGGGCATGCTCATCAGGAACTTGTCCGCATCTTCGCCGAACCCTTCGCGGACCGCCTGCATGCCCAGCCGGAACACCTCGACGCGCGTCAGTTTTTTCTGCGCGTACCCTTCCGCGAACAGGAGCCGGTACACGAAATCCGCTTCGGCCAGCGCGTCATACCCCCAGTCCTGGCCGATCTTGCGGTACAGATCGACGACGTAGGCATAAGCATCCGGCCGCGTCACGTCCAGCAATCGCTGCCCTTCGTTCAGCAAGCCTTTCCCGAGCCCGCCCGCGTCCACCAGCCAGTCCGGGTGATCGTTGGCGACCGGCGAGCCGGGGTCGATGGTGAACGGGTCGGTCCAGATGCCGGCGGTCATCCCGCGCGCGTGAACCTGGTCGGCGAACCACTTCATGCCGTGGGGAAACTTGGCCGGGTCCGGCTCCCAATTGCCGCGGGCGATTTGCCAGCCATCGTCCAGCGACAAATGCGTCCACCCGTACCGTTTCAGGTTGCGGTCGATAAAATCCAACTCGACCAGCATAGTGTCTTCGGTGATATCGGTGTGATAGCGCGTGTTCCACGAGTCCCATCCGTGGGGCAGCGTGGCGCGCCGCGGTTTTGCTCCGCCGAACGCCGCCACAGACCGGCCAAACCGTTCCAACGCCTCCATCGGCCGGTCCTCGCCCACGCTGACGTAAAAAACCTCCGACTCGAGCCGCCCGCCCGGCTCGAGTTCAACCGGCGGGTCGTACACGCACTGGCCGCGGAACACGTCCGCCATGTCCTGCGGCGAGGTTTCGCTGCGCGCCAGCCGCACGTACGTGTGCGATTTCAGGCCCGTTAAAAAGCCCGCTACGAGCATCCGGCCTGAAACCGGGTTCAACGCCGGCAGATACCAGGCACTTGTCATATCGCCCGTGCCCAACTTGCGGAACTCCGCTTCCTGCTGCGTCAGCGGGCCGTTATCCAGCACGACCGTTTCGCCGGTATTCATGCCGAGGCTCACGTTGCCTTTGTTTGGCTCGCCCACCGCGAACGGGTACAGCGATTTCACTTTCACCGGCTTCTTGCCTGTGTTTATGAACGCCACTTGGACGGTGAAGAATGGTTGCGTTGGGAACGACTGGATCACCCACTCGCACGTGTCTTTCAGGAAGACTATCGAACTCCCCACGCCCAGCGAGTTGTTTACCGCCTGCCGTTCGCTGGATTCGCCCGAGATGGGCAGCGGTTGCGGGCCCTCTTCGCCTTCCAACTCCACCATCGGATACGCGTTGTCAAACACCCGCGCACCCGATATCAGCACCACGTCCGTCCGCCCGTTCTTCTGGACACTCACCTCGTACACCGCCGTGTTCATGCTCCGGTACTCGCGGCTCGGACGGTAGTCCAACCCCTGGGTGATTACGAGGGCCAAAACACACAGAACTCTCATGAGTGGCCTCCATTCCGTCAGCAGCAGTTTACCCTTTGCCCCGATGTGTCTCAAATCGAAACACCCACCCGCCAAAACGGAGCAGTCTCCGGCCTTTTGTAGGCGCGGTCGTCTCGCCCGCGCCGTCCAGCCCCGCGGCTTATACTTTGATGCAGGCTTATACTTTGATGCAGGCTTATATACTGAGCGTAGTC
>JAPLKX010000648.1 GCA_026387845.1 Candidatus Hydrogenedentota bacterium
AGTGCAAGAGAAGAAACACTGATAGGGACTGGGAGGAGTAAGGGTGTGAGACGCAACCGGTTAACGCAGTGGTTGCAGGACGCGGCGGATTCCCTCCAACGCGGCAGGCGGTTCGTCACCCATGACATCTGGCACATCGGCGGGCCCGGCGAACAAGTCTCGCCCGGCATCATCATCAAGCACGTCCGCGTCGCCATCCTGCTCGTCAAAGGCGTCCTCAAGGACGACCTGCTGTTGCGCGCGTCCGCCCTCACCTTCGCCACCATGCTGGCGATTGTCCCGTTCCTCGCCCTCATGTTCTACATGATCCAGACGTTCAACGTCGAGGGCTCCGTCGCCGATCTGCTCTCGAAAGTGCTCGGCTCGACGGTCAAAGGCCCCTCGACGCGCCAGTTCCTACTCGACTTGTTCCGGCCCGCCCAGGAAACCGGCGAAAACCCCACCGCCATGATCATCTCGCTGGCCGAACGCGGCGCAAACCCCGGCACGCTCACCCTCGCCGGGCTCGTGTTCGTACTGACCACCGTGTTCGGCATGATGATGAACATCGAGGGTTCGCTCAACACCATCTGGGGCATCCACCGCCGCCGGTCCTACTACCGCGCATTTGCCAACTACATCAAAATAATTGTCCTGCTGCCGTTCCTCGTGGTGGCCGTGATGACCGTTCAGGCAATCCTCAACAGTCCCGAGTTCATGTTCAGGCTGGGCGGGCTCGAATACCTCCTGCACTGGTCCCAGTACGCCATCAGTTGGGTCATCTTCACGGCCTTCTATTACATGGTGCCGAACACCCGCGTGAAGTTCCGCTACTCGCTCCTCGCAGGCGTGATCGCCGGCACCGTCTGGGCGCTGCTCTCGCTGGCCTACATCAAATTCCAGTACGGACTCCCCCGATACAGTCTGTTTTACTCGACGCTCGCGCAGGTCCCCGTCCTGCTGATGTGGGTCTACTTGAGCTGGCTCACCCTTCTCGCCGGCGCCGAACTCGGGTTCGCTTACCAGAACGAGAGCACCTACGCCATGGAGCGATTCGCTGAAAACGCCAGCTACGCATACCGCGAAGCCGTCGGCATCTGGGCCATGGCCGAACTCTGCCGGCGCTTCGACTCCGGCGACACCGGACTCACCATCGAACAGGCCACCATGAACTGGAATGTCCCGTCCCGCCTGCTCAACGATACGCTTCACCTCCTCGAAGAGGCGCACCTCGTCGTACGAAGCGCGTCTGAGCCGCCCCTCTACCAGCCTGCCCGGTCGCTCGACAAGATTACTGTCGGCGACGTCGTCGCATGCCTGCGCGAAGCCGGTAGAGACCCGTCCGAACTGCGGCAGGACCCCGCATACGAGCAGATAGCCCTGCGCGCGTTCGGCGGGAACGCCACTTCAGTGGAAGTCACCATGGCCGATTTGGCCCGGTCATCCGCTGGCCGGCCCGACCCCGTGAATTTCGACGCCGGCCGATCCGCGCGCACGGGCGCCTAGTCAAACATGCCCGCGGACGACGCGCAGTTCGACCAGATCGAGGGGGTCGTCGAGCGGATTGTCTACGAAAACCCGGACACCGGCTTTTTCGTCGCCAGGCTGCGCGAAGAAGGCCGGCCCGAACCCCTTACGTTCGTCGGTAACCTCATGGCCGTGTCGCCCGGCGAAACCATCCGCCTGTGGGGCCACTGGGTCGAAGACAAAAAGTGGGGCAGGCAACTCCGCGTCTCGAAGTATGAAACGCTCATGCCCGCGACCGTCGACGGGATCGAGAAATATCTCGGCAGCGGCCTCATCGAAGGCATCGGCCCCGTTTTCGCCAAACGGCTCGTGAACCAGTTTGGCACCGAAACGCTCCGCGTCATCGACGAGCACCCCGAGAGGCTCCGCCAAGTCCCCGGCATCGGCAGAAAACGGGCCGGGCAGATCCGCGAGGCGTGGCAGGCGCAAAAAGCCGTGCAGTCCATCATGCTGTTCCTCCAGGGCCACGGGATCGGCGCCGGCCAGGCCGTCAGGATCTACAAAAAGTACGGCGACGGCTCCGTCGCGGTCCTCCGCGAGAACCCGTACCGGCTCGCACGAGACATCCACGGAATCGGGTTCAGAAGCGCCGACAAAATCGCATCGAACCTCGGCATCCAAAAAGACGCGCCCCAACGGATCGAAGCCGGCCTGCTCTACGCCCTCGAACAGGGCGCGTTGGACGGCCACGTCTACCTGCCGCAGGACCGCCTCATGGCGGAAACCGTGAACCTGCTCGGTGTCGACGAAACCCGGCTGCACAGCCCGCTGGCAGGGTTGACATCGCGCGGCGAGGTGGTCCGTGAAGACGACAACGCGCGCGAGAGCGCGCGCCTCTTCCTCAAATCGCTGCACAATGCCGAGGTGGGTTGCGCCCATTACGTCAAGCGCATCATGAAAACGCCAGCTACCGCCATCACCGACAAGGTCGAGAACGCCATCGCGTGGGTCGAGAAGAAAAACAACATCGAACTCTCCGCCGAACAACGGGAAGCCGTCCGCCTCGCATGTTCCGCTAAAATGCTCGTCATCACCGGCGGTCCAGGCACCGGCAAAACCACACTCATCCGCAGCCTGCTCGACATCTTCGAAAAAAAAGCGTTCGGCCCGCTCCTCGCCGCACCGACCGGCCGTGCCGCTAAAAGGATGGAATTCTCGACCGGCCGACCATCAAGGACCATCCACAGGCTCCTCGAATTCAGCCCAAAAGAAGGCAAATTCCTCCGAAACGAAAACAACCCGCTCGACGCCGACCTCATCATCATCGACGAGACCTCGATGGTCGACGTCTACCTCATGCACAGCCTCCTGCGCGCCGTGCCCCCGCAAGCACGGCTGTTCCTCGTCGGCGACGTCGACCAGCTCCCCTCCGTCGGCCCCGGCAACGTCCTGTTCGACATCATCGCCAGCAACACCGTCCCCGTCGCTTGGCTCAAGACCGTCTTCCGCCAAGCCGCCGAAAGCGGCATCATCCGAAACGCACACCGGATCAACCAGGGCCTCTTCCCCGAGTTCAACACCAGGGATTTCTTCTTCGTCGAACGCAAAAACCCCGCTAAGACGCTCGAGACCGTCGTCGAACTCGTCTCGTCGCGCATCCCCAAAAAGTTCGGGCTCAACCCCATGCGCGACATACAAGTCCTCGCGCCCATGCACAGAGGCGAGGCCGGCGTCACAAGCCTCAACGAGGCCCTCCAGCAGGCCCTCAACCCGAACGGCGAGCCGCTCCCCCGAAAATCGTTCCGCCTCGGCGACAAAGTCATGCAACTCCGAAACAACTACGAACTCGACGTCTACAACGGCGACATCGGCACCATCACACGCGCCGACGAAGAAACCAAAACGCTCGAAATACGGTTCGACGAACGCCCCGTACTCTACCCGTTCGACGACCTCGACGACCTCACCCTCGCCTACGCCGCAACCGTACACAAATCACAAGGAAGCGAATACCCAGCCGTCGTCATCCCCCTACTCACCCAGCATTTCCTCCTACTCCAACGCAACGTCCTCTACACCGCCATCACCCGAGCCGCCAAAATCGTCACACTAGTCGGCGACGAAAAAGCCATCGCCATCGCCGTCAAGAACAACCGGGTGACGCAACGCATGACGCGCCTCGCCGAGCGGCTGAGGATGTCCAAGTAGTCCTGTCAATCCTGTTATTAGATTTCTCGCAAAGACGCCAAGACGCGGGCAGTTGTAGGTCCCATCTCTGAATGGGACCGATCCCTCGGCTCATCCGGTCCGAATCAGAATTCGGGTCCGAATCAGAATTCGGACCTACATTATGCGAATCGAGATCCTCACAGGCGGGCTCAATGTTCGCGTCCATTTCATATGCCTCTGTTTTATATAGCTCGAGTTGGTGCACTTTTTGGGAGCGAGAAAGCAGGCGAAACAGGTTGAATTCTGTGGAGACGCCTGTTTGACGTCTAATAGTTGGAGGTGCGAAGTATTTTTTGTCAGTCAAAATCCGACACCGTATAATGGCTGGACTCGAAATGATGTCAGCGGCTTCCCGGATGCGGGATCTGTTTTAATTGAATGAGTTGCCGACAGAAATAGGTGGCTGTGGGGCTGTTGAAAAAGTCCCCTTTGCGTAAAACAACCTGGTCTACTTCAAAAAAACATAAGCGAAAAACAG
>JAPLKX010000617.1 GCA_026387845.1 Candidatus Hydrogenedentota bacterium
TAGCCGACCTCGAGGTTGGCGCCCCACGTATCGAACTTCTCGCCGTCCGGACCATAGGGAGACAGGATCCCCTGGCCCCTGAACAGCCAGTTAACGGAATCAGCGTTGCCAAACTGATAAGCCGCTTCTGCATCGAAATCAAACGCACCATACTTGCCGGCTCCGCGGAGGCCAACGGTATGAAGGTAGGTCGGGTCGTAATTGTCGACGCCTAACACGTCTTCGACCCAGTTGCCAAGCCAGCCGTCCTGCGTGTCAAAGCGGCTGATGGCGTCGCGAACAAGCAGCCAGTAGGCGTCGAAACTCAAATTCTCGACGCCCAGGAAGCTGGCATACACGCCGTACAGATCGATGTCGCCGTCTTCTTCAACCGGGCTGCGATCAAGCAGCTTGGCCCAGAAGGCATCGATGGCGAACACATCGGTGGCGTACGTGGCGCGTACGGCGTCAAACGACAGGCCGCGGAAGAACGGGCCTGCATCGTTGTTGCCGATAAGCCAGCCGCTGCCCAGGTTGAGTTCCTGGCGGCCGATTCTCAGGCGAACCGGGAAGCCGAACATCTCGTTGGCTTCGATGTACGCCTGGTACATTTCTACGTCATCGCCCGTGTTGGCGCGTCTGTCAACGCCCGTGACGTAATCGGAGCGGAAATCTTCACCCCACCTGTCGTAGCTGTCGAGCTCGATGAACGCGCTGACCATCTCAGTGAAGTCGGCCCGAACATTCAAGCGCGTACGCATCTCGGTGAAGTCTAATTTCGCGCCGCGATCATCCCACGAAAACAGGCTGCCAACCCCCGCGCGACCCGGAACGGCGCCCCAGCGCCCGCCCGCAAGCGGGTTAAGGTTGAGCGGATTGAAATTCACCAACGGCCACTGGAACAGCCGGTTGTTGAGAAGCGGACTATCTGGGAGGGTCGCTGAGTCGAACCAGTTGTAGCGGATTCGAATCTGCCCGCCCACTAAAACATTCTGCAGTTCGGCATACGACGGCACCGCCGTCATCACCAGAACTGCAACAATGAGTAACATTAAACTTTTACGCATCGTGCGTAGTCTCCTTACAGTATGTGTTACAGCGCACATGATAAAAACCTCTTACTGTACGCCGTTCGTAATAATACAAATCTATAATTCACATCTCTTGCTTAGCAATCCCGGGAGGTAAGCTGGTTAAGCTGACGTTCATCCCTCCTTCCGCCTCCAGTCTTAGGACTGCTACAGATGGATCTAGCGACTTGTTATTGCCCCTTATCACCCAACGCAGAAGCTCACATTTCCACTTGGTGCAAAGTCTACCAGAAAAGGGCCTAAATGTCAACAGTTTCAAACGGTACAGAAAACATCTTAAGTATCAATTGTCAACAATACATTCGGTCTCTGGTTTATGCCTATACAATTAGCTGTGTGTTTACAGCCTCGAGGGCACATAAAGCGGCCACGGAAGGCTCGTTTTGGGGCCACACCGGCCTGTGACCATGTAATTCCTTGCTGGCCAACAGGTTAGGGCGCTATGAGGAAGAGACGCCCGTCTCCGGCATCCAAAGACAGTTGCAGGTCCACCATGTCGGGGCTGTCATCCAATACGGGCGCTTCTCGGCCGGTCTTTTTGCTGACCTCAGTGACACGTCCCGATTCGGCCCTGAATTCGACAGGCGGCCAGGCGGTATATTCCGTGCGGTAGTTGTTGAGCAGTACAGCCGCCCGGCCATCTGTAAGTTCAAACACGCCTCAAAAAGGTGGTTTTTTTCCTGAGTGGTGTCTTATAATCGGCCCAATTGTTTGTGGTTTCGGGAGTGGCTACTGGTCCTGCGGGTTCAAGAGAAGATTCGGACTCAAAGAAAGGTGCAGACTAATGAGCAAGAACAACATTTCAAGGCGCACGTTCATTTTCGGTTCCGCCATCATGGCGGCCGGCTGCGCGACGGCAGGCAAGCGGCCTTACAATGCGCCGCGCAAAGTCTCCGCAAATGACAAGCTCAATATTGCCGGGGTCGGCGCAGGGGGCAAGGGAGCAAGCGACATCGAAGGCGCCGCCGAAGGCAACAACATTGTGGCGCTCTGCGACGTGGACTGGCGGACTGGCGCGGGATCGTTCGAGAAATTCCCGAACGCCGCGAAGTACAAAGATTTCCGCGTCATGCTCGAGAAGGAATACAACAATATCGACGCGGTGACGGTGTCTACCCCGGATCACATGCACGCGCCGATCGCGATGGCGGCGATGCAGATGGGCAAGCACGTTTACGTCCAGAAACCCCTGACGCACGATATCTACGAGGCGCGCCGGCTCCGCGAGATGGCCAGGAAATACGGCGTGGCCACCCAAATGGGCAACCAGGGCCATTCGGGCGACGGCGTGCGACGGATGACGGAGTGGATCCGCGGCGGCGCGATCGGGGCCGTCCGCGAAGCCCATATCTGGACCGATAGGCCCATTTGGCCGCAGGCCATTCCGCGGCCCGCGGGAAAACAGGAATGCCCCGATACCATGGACTGGGACCTGTGGCTCGGCACAGCCCCAAAACGCCCGTACAACAGGTGCTATGCGCCATTCAAATGGCGCGGCTGGTGGGATTTCGGATGCGGCGCGCTGGGCGATATGGCCTGCCACATCATGGACCCCGCC
>JAPLKX010000742.1 GCA_026387845.1 Candidatus Hydrogenedentota bacterium
AGGGTGGCGGAGGCTCGTTGTTTGGACTCCGGGAAAAGAGCCCAGGTTCGGGCGCCGTGGGTGGGCCAACATTTCGCCCTGAGAAGAACTACTGAACAACACTGAAAATGGCTGTTGACAATCCAGACCTAATCCCGGCAACCGCCACAGTTAACGGCCCGAGCGGCCAACGGGGATGGCCCTTAATCCAACGTTGGAAACGCTTTAGCGGGCAGGGTGCGGGAATTGATATTAGAGGTTGGCTGGCGCCAGGTTGTGGACAACATGTGGACAAGTTAATGAACGGAGACCTGGAAAATCTGCGAATCTGCCGAGTAGGCCGACTTCGCCGAAGCCCGCCACTGCAGCAAAGCAGGATTCCTGCGAATTGGTTTAAAAAAGGCCCGCGTTTTTTCTGACGCGCAGCCGCAGGGCGTTGAGCTTGATGAACGCGTCCGCGTCAGCCTGCTGGTAGGCGCCCTGATCCTCTTCGAAAGTCGAGATCTTTTCGTCGTAGAGCGACTTGGGCGATTTGCGGCCGACGACGTCGCAGTTGCCCTTGTAGAGCCGGACGCGAGCCGTGCCGGTGACATTTTCTTGGGACTTGCGCACCAGGTCCATCATGAAGTCCATCTCAGGCGAGTACCAGAAGCCGTTATAAATCAGTTGCGCGATTTTGGGGGACATCTGGTCGCGCATCAGCATGACTTCCCGGTCCATCGTGATGGATTCGACGGCGCGATGGGATTTGTACAGGATGGTGCCGCCGGGGGTTTCATACACGCCGCGCGATTTCATACCCACAAACCGGTTCTCCACCATATCGACCCGGCCGACGCCGTTGGCGCCTCCCAGGTCATTGAGGTGGGCCAGCAGGCTGGCCGGGGAGAGCCGTCTGCCATCCACGGCGACCGGCGTGCCTTGCTCGAAATCGATCTCGACGTAGGTGGGCGCGTCGGGCGCCTTGCGCGGATCTACCGAGAGGACAAACATGTCTTCGGGCGGCTCAGCCCAGGGGTCTTCGAGAATGCCGCCCTCGAACGAGATGTGGAGCAGGTTGCGGTCGGACGAGTAGGGCTTCTTGGCGGTTGTGGGTACGGGGATGCCGTTCTTGGCGGCGTACTCCATCATTTTTGTCCGGCTGGTGAGGTCCCACTGTGGGTCGCGCCAGGGTGCAATGACGCGGATGTTGGGCTCGTGGGCATAGTACGTGAGCTCGAACCGGACCTGGTCGTTTCCCTTGCCCGTGGCGCCGTGGGCGACGGCATCCGCCTTTTCCTTTCTGTACACCCCGATTTGGGCCTTGGCAATCAGCGGCCGCGCAACGCTCGTCCCCAGCAGGTACGAGCCCTCGTAGATGGCATTGGCCTTCATGGCGGGGAACACGAAATCTCTGGCAAACTCCTCGCGCAGGTCTTCCGCGTACACGGCGGACGCACCGGTCTGTACGGCTTTCTTGCGCGCCGGCTCGGTTTCTTCGCCCTGGCCGACATCCGCGATGAACGCCACTACCTCCGCCTTGTACTTCTCCTGGAGCCACTTCAGGATCACCGACGTGTCCAGTCCGCCGGAATAGGCCAAGACGATCTTCTTAACATCCGATGCCATGGAGGGTCTCCTTTTTGCAGAACTCTTACCGGGCGGAGCCGTAGAAGCGGCGTCCTCGCCGCTACAATACCAACGCAGCGGCTGAGGAGACGCAACAACGCGACGAGGACGTCGCGTCTACGACACCGCCAACATTTGCCAATATTCAAGTACTATGAGATAGCTAACCCATCAGGGTGAGCATCACGGCTTTTTGAACGTGGAGGCGATTTTCCGCCTCGTCGAACACAATGGATTGGGGGCTGTCGATGACGCTGTCGGTGACTTCGCTGCCGCGGTGGGCCGGCAGGCAATGCATGAAAACCGCATCCTTTCTTGCGAACGACATCAGGTGGTCGTTGACCTGGTACGGGGCGAAAATTTTTTCGCGCTCGGCCGCCTCAGCTTCCTGCCCCATGCTGGCCCAGACGTCGGTGTAGACGGCATCCGCTCCGGCGACGCCCGACTCGACGTCGTGGGTGATCTGAATCCGGCCGCCGCCGTGTTTCTTGGCAAATTCGGCCACTTCAGGGCATGGCTCATACCCTTCCGGGCATACCAGCGTCAACTGCATGGGCATCCGCGCAACAAAATGCACCCAGGACGCAAACACGTTGTTGCCGTCGCCGACGAACGCCACTTTGAGACCGTCGAATCCGCCTTTATGCATTCGGAGCGCCTGGGCGTCGGCGAGGATCTGGCAGGGATGTTCTTTATCGGTGAGGGCGTTGATGACGGGCACGGAGGCGTTGTCCGCCAGCGCCAACAGCGAGGCATGGCTGAACGTCCTGGCGACGATGCCGTCGTTCCACCGTTCGAGATTGCGGGCAACGTCGGGCACCGACTCGCGCTCGCCCAGCCGGGTCTGGTAGAAAATCCCGTAGCCGCCCAGTTGGAATATGCCGATCTCAAACGTAACGCGCGTGCGCAGGCTGGGTTTTTCGAAGATGAGCGCGATCGTCTTGCCTTCCAATGGCCGGTAAGCTACATGATCGTCGCGTTTGCGCTTGAGTTCGTCGGCCAGATTGATCAGCCCAATCATTTCGTCCGCGGAAAGGTCGGCCAGGGACAAAAAGTCGTTGGTCATGACGCCTCTCCCAGGATGGCGTCGAGGATGTCGACGACCCGGTCGACTTCGGCCACGGCAACGATGAGCGGGGGCAGGAACCGCAGGACGTTGGGCCCGGCGGGGCCGCAGATGACCCCGGCATCGAGCATTCTTCCAATGATGGGCGCAACCGGATCTTTCATTTCAATACCCACCATCAGGCCTTTACCGCGGACCTCGACAATTTGCGCGTGTTTCTTGGCCAGTTTGTGCAGCCGGGTAAAGAAATGATCGCCGGTCTTCGCGGCCGTTTCGATGAACCCGGGCCTGGTCAAGACCTTCATGGTGGCGACCGCGGCCGCCGAACTCAGCGGGTTGCCGCCGAACGTGCAGGCGTGCGAGCCGGGGCCGAAACCCGAAGAAACTTCGTTGGTGCACCCCATCGCGCCAATCGGCACGCCGTTGCCCAGGCCTTTTGCAAGCGTCATGATGTCCGGCGTGATGCCGTAATGCTGGTGGGCAAATAATTTGCCGGTTCTGCCGAGGCCCGTCTGGACTTCGTCGAAGATGAGCAGGACATTTTTCCTGGTGCAGAGGTCGCGGACGTGCTTGAGGTAGTTGTCCGACGGCACGCGGACGCCGCCCTCGCCCTGGATGGGTTCCAGGATGACGGCTCCGACCTCAGGCGTGATCAGCGATTCCAACTCGGCGATATCGTTGAACTCGACGTAGACAATCCCCGGCAGCAGCGGTTCGAACCCCTGGCGGTACTTGGGCTGGCCGGTGGCGGTGATGGTGGCAAAGGTTCTACCGTGGAACGACTGGTTGGCGGAGATGATGCCGGGCTTGGGCTGGCCTTTCTGTACCCAATACCGGCGTGAGATCTTGAACGCGGCCTCGTTGGCCTCGGCGCCGCCGTTGCAGAAAAACCACTTGTCGGCGAACGAATTCTTGCAAAGGATGCCCGCCAGTTCGACCTGCGGCTCGATGTAATAAAGGTTGGAGACGTGGACGAGCGTCCGCGCCTGCCTGCAAACGGCCTCGGTCACTTCCGGGTGGCAATGGCCGAGGTTGGTGACGGCGATGCCCGCAAAAAAGTCCACGTATTCGCGGCCTTCGGCGTCCCACAGTTTGGTCCCTTCGCCGCGGACAATAGCCAGTTTCCGGTCGCCGTAGGTATTGATGATGCACTGATTGTTTAGCGCCTTGATCTCGTCGGTTTTCATACCAGCCGTTCTCCTTACGCCTAAGACGACCTTTGATAATCACTACGCCTTGATGCGCACCGGGCGCGTGATTTTAGTCTGCGCCAGCCGTTTTTTTTGCGGGTTTGGCGTCGGTTTTGGATTCGGCCGTTGATTCGGCCTTTGATTCGGCCTTTGATTCGGCCTTTGACTCGGCCTTTGACTCGGAACTGCCGGCGGTGCTTGAAGTGGATTTTCTCCTGTAGTCGGTTTCATAGAAGCCCGACCCTTTGAAAATGATTCCGGCGCCGCTACCGATCATTCTTCGGCACGAGGATCCGCATTTGGGGCACGTGATCCTGCGTTTCGCCGACATGGCATGAAAAATATCCATCGCGTGCGAACACTTTTTGCACTTGTACGTGTAGGTTGGCATCAAGTCTCCTTTTAAAAAAACCGTTCCCCGCGCGGTGTCGAGGTTTTTCCAGGCGTGCCGGCGAAACGGCGGCGTACCGGTGGAACAGCGGCGTCATCGCGCTGAGGAATTTGCTAATCTACCACCAATCGAATTAAATTTCAAAATCCACACGGGTTACAAGCCCGCGATAATTCACTTGAGTTCTTCCAGTTAGACAGAGGATTGCTGGCGATTATGTACTGGAGACAGCCAAGGGGGGCCTGCCCAGAAGGGCTCAGCCCCGGGTTAACCTTATCTTCTTTGCACCGCGCCAACATTTTCGTCCCTTGTGGCGCTTTTGTCCCTTGCCAACGTCCC
>JAPLKX010000717.1 GCA_026387845.1 Candidatus Hydrogenedentota bacterium
CCCCACAGTCACCGTTTATTACAATGACAACGGCAACATCGCGGCCATGACCGATTACCATGGCAACTCGACCAGTTACGTTTACGACGATGCCGACCGGCTCGAGGAACTGACGGCGCCTGGCGGGAAAACGTGGATCTACGTGTACAATGGGGTGGGCCAACCGTGGATTGTCCGCTTGCCGAATTACATGCTGAAATACATCGAGTTCGACGAGCGCGGTAGGATGAGCCACAGTTCCTACTCGACGGAGTGGGGCGGGGACATTGTCGAGAGTTATGACTACACCCTCGACGGCAACGGGAATATCACCGCCGTAGATGAACTGAATGGCGCGTGGGACTACACGTATGACGCGCGGCAGCGGCTGACCGCCGCCGTTTACACCACCGCCTTGGGCCATCAGGCCGAGTACGCGTATACGTACAACGACGGCGACAACCTTGTTACGAAGCAGGTGCCGTTCGAGGAAGATTTCGACGATGGCAACTACACCGCCTGGGGCAAGAGCGGCACGTGGAGCGCGGCGAATGGCTATATGCGGAACGACCGGTATGCGGGCGGGAGTTCGTATTTCTACCGCAGCAGGAGCCAGGCGGACGCCGAGATCCGGTTCTCGTACCTGAGCGAAGACACGTCGAGCAGCAGCTACAACATTCGGGCTGATCTGCGCCATGTGACCAGCGGAAGGGTTTCGGTAGAATTCCCCCCCGGCACGGTGAAAATCTTGGAGTGGGACGGGTCGACGTGGTATACGCGTGCGCAGGCCAACCTGACGACGCAACAGAATCAGTGGGATTTGAGGCTGATGTTGCGTACAGGAAACTCGTGGGGCAGTTGTCCATTTTTGGTGGTGCATTACGGCTACCTTATCCGATCATCAAGAGAAGAGCCTTGAGCGACAAGGGCAGGGTGTCAATGAATTAAGAAGGATGCTTTTGACAAAGCGGATCTTACTGATGAGTGTACTTCAAATTGCCCTAATGGCAGGGTGGAGCGGACTCTTAATGGGCCTTTACGGGATAAGGGCCGTTGCATTGATACCCATCGTGTTCGCAATTGCCGCGCGGGTTACCGGTGTCACTATTGCGCTTACTGTAAGTAGAGAAAGGGTGCTCATTTCATTCGCGGGTGCCCTCATTGTGTTCCTCATTGCAGTATGTCAATTATAGGGGGGTGAGTGGCCGGGACACGTAGGTTCCATCTCGGAATAGGGACTGAGCCGGCGGTTGTCTAGTCCGAATCGGAATTCGGACCTACGTTGTCCGCACCAGGGTTTGAACTGGTAAGAAGAGTCCGAATCGGAATTCGGACCTACTTCGTCCGCGCCAGGGGCCTGTGTATCCGCAGATACCGCAAGTCAGGAGGGTTTTTAGCACAAATAATTGCATTTGATATAATTTACCAATGGTGATACACTGCATAAGAAGGTGCCAAGCGGGTGTGTTGGCGACTGGGGTCATAGTACGCAACCAAAGAAGAGGTGTTTAGATTGTAAGCTTTTGTCGGGCAGCGTGTTACGCAAGGCGAAAGAGGAACCGCGATGGACGAAACTGCCAAGGTGGGGTTGAGTGTAAGAGTCTCGGCGGACAGCTTATCGGTAGTTGTGGATTGCGTGGTGACGGAGGCGAATGTTGGCCAGTTGGTGGAGCTGCTGTCGTCGGAATTGGTGGTGTTGAAGGTTGTGTCGCCGCCGGACCGTGACAGGCTGATATCGTGGCTGGTGGGTCAAGTTTCGGAGCATGGCCCGGTGCTGAAAGAGGCGGTGGTTGTGAAGGGGGTAGCGCCGGTTGCGCCGGTGGACGGTTTGATCGAGTGGGCGGGGAGTTTTTTTGACAGCGGGTTCGTGATCGACGAAACGACAGGAGTGATTGATTACCGGCAACGTGCGGCGCAGCATTCGGTGCAGCCGGGCCAGTTGCTGGCGAAGATCAAGTTGCCGGTGCCGGGTGTGGACGGGCAGGACGTGTTTGGCAGGCGGATCCGTGCGCCGCTGGCGAAGGCGGCCCTGATCCGGACGGGGGAGAATGTCAGAAAGGAGGAGGCGGAGGGATCGCTTTACGCGGTGGCGGGAGGTCGAGTGCGTTGGGGGGGTAACACGCTGTCGGTGGACAAGGTTTGTGTGGTTGAAGGGAGTGTTGGCATGGAGAGCGGGAACGTTGATCATCCCGGCGCGGTGGAAGTGATGCAGGACGTGCTCGAGGATGCCAGCGTGAAAGCGAAAGGCGACGTGGAGGTGAGGCAGGTGGTGGAGCACGCGGACATCGAGACGGGGGGCACCCTGACGGTTCGCGGCGGGATCTCGGGGGGTGGCACGCACAAGGTGGCGGCGGCGGGGTCGGTGCATGCCCGGTACATTCTCGATGCGCACGTGGAGGCGGGTCAGGACGTGGTGGTGGAACGGGAGGTGGTTCACTCGAACGTGAAGACGCGGGGTGCGCTTGTTATGCCAAAGGGGCGGCTGATCGGGGGGGAGACGGTGGCGTTGCACGGCGGCGTGATCGGCCAAATCAGCAGTCCGGCTTTGGTGGCGACGACGTTTGTGGCCGGGGAAGATTTCCGGCTGTCGGCGATGCTCGAGGAGAAGGGAAAAGCGGTCGCGCAGTTGAATGGCGAGCTTGCGCAACTGGAAAACGGGACGAAAACCATCCTGGGCCGTGTGGCGACGCTTCCTCCGGAGGCGCAGGCCAAACTGGACGAGATGCAGAAACAAAGCGACTCATTGAAAAATCAAATTGAAGGGCTCAACGGGGAGATCCAGGAGATCCGGCAGACATCGGAGGAGGCGACACGGTACGCTGTCGAGGTGCGGGGGATGATTTATCCGGAGGCCATATTCTGTATGGGCCGGGAGCGGCTTCGGGTGCAAAAGGAGATACCGGGCCCGGTGCGGGTGTGTCTGCTCGATGACCGAATCCAGGTGATTCCGATCGAGAAAGGCTAGCGGATTGTGGATTGCGGGTTTATGAGGGGGAGCGCGAAGCGCGTGGGGTAGCCAGGCAACCAAAGAAGGCAGCGGGTTTGAATCAAAAGTGTGACACCCCCCACCACGCGCCACGCGTGGCCG
>JAPLKX010000651.1 GCA_026387845.1 Candidatus Hydrogenedentota bacterium
GGGTTTGACGTGCCCACACTTATCAACCAGAAAAAACTGGCTATGGATTTCGTCTACCTCGATCGGCAGGAAATCGAGGTAACCGGCGAGTACGACCTCGAGGGTCTTTTCATCCGATTGGGTTATGCAATCGATTCCATCGGCGCGAAGCGGATCGTGCTGGATACGGTCGAGGCTTTGTTTGCTGGTCTGACTAACGAGTTTATCCTGCGCGGTGAGTTGCGCCGGCTGTTTCGATGGCTGAAAGAAAAAGGCATGACGGCCGTCATCACGGCGGAGCGCGGCGACACCACGCTGACGAAGCAAGGTCTCGAGGAATACGTGTCGGACTGCGTGATCCTGCTGGATCACCGGGTAATAGACCAGGTGGCGACGCGGCGCCTGCGGGTGGTGAAATACAGGGGGACGTCGCACGGTACCAACGAATACCCGTTCATAATTGACGAGCAGGGCTTCCGAGTTCTGCCCGTGACGAGCCTGGGCCTCGAGCACAAAGTTTCCTCGGAACGCGTCTCGAGCGGCATTCCAGAGTTGGACGAGATGCTGGGAGGAAAAGGTTACTACCGGGGAAGCACGGTGTTGGTGAGCGGCCCAGCGGGCGCCGGCAAGACGAGCGTAGCGGCGCATTTCGTGGAGGCGGCGTGCCTGCGGGGCGAGCGCTGCTCGTTTTTCGCATTCGAGGAGTCTGAGAGCCAGGTTGTGCGCAATATGAGGTCGATCGGCATCAATCTCGATCCTTGGGTGAAAAAGGGGCTGCTGCGTTTCATCGCATCGAGGCCCACCATGTTTGGACTCGAGATGCACCTGGTGAGCATGCACAAGGAGCTCACCGATTTCAAACCTGAAAACGTCATCATGGATCCCATCACGGACTTCGAGGCGGTCGGGTCGCAGCGCGATGCCAAGTCCATGCTGCTCCGCATGGTAGACCTCATCAAATCGGCCGGGATCACGGCCCTGTTCACCAGCCTCACCAGCGAAGACGTCGCCCTCGGAACCACCGAAGTCGGCATAAGCTCGTTAATCGACACCTGGCTGCTCGTGCGCAACATCGAGCAAATGGGCGAGCGGAACCGGGGGCTGTACATCCTGAAATCGCGGGGCATGGCCCATTCCAATCAAATCCGGGAGTTCGTCCTGACCAACCATGGTGTGAAGCTGGTCGAGGTCGCATTAGGCCCCGGCGGCGTTGTGACGGGTTCGTCCCGGGCGGCCCAGCGTGCCCAGGAAGAGACGGAGAAGCTCGCTCGAGCGCAGGCAAAGGAAGCTCGTCTCAGGACGCTCGAGCATCGGCGGGCGGCGCTCGATGCCCGGCTTGCCGCGCTCCAGGCTGAATTCGAGGCCGAAGTGCAGGCGGCGAAACTGGAGATCGCGCAGGATGAGTTGCGCGAAGAGCGCCTGACGAGTAAGCGATCGAGTCTGGCCCAAAAGCGGTCGGAAAAGGTGGCGCTGAAGCCGGCAAGAGGAAAGCGCAAATGACTGACGCAAAAGATGAAAAAACAGGCGCAAAGAAGCCTACAAGAAAGAAAACTACCCCAAAAGACCAGGCTCCTCATGAGACGGAGTGGGAGTTGAGGCTGTACGTGGCGGGCCACACCTCAAAATCCATTGCGGCGCTGAACAACCTGCGGCAAATATGCGAGCAGCATTTGGCCGGCAAGTACAAGATAGAAGTTGTGGATCTCCTGGAAAACCCGCAATTGGCTAAAGGCGACGAAATTGTGGCGCTGCCGACGCTCGTCCGGAGACTGCCCGAACCCATACGCAAGATAATTGGGAGTCTTTCTGATACCGAGAAGGTGTTGGTAGGACTTCAATTGCGCCCGCGCGAGGAAGCTTAATCATGGCCCAGCGTGGCAAGAAGCCCAAGCGTGTCGCCAAGCCGCGCAAACATCCAGAGGCGGTCAGCCCCAAACAGTGGGAAAAAGGTGTCGAGCCTCAGCGTTACGTGTTGCGCCTGTACGTAACGGGCATCAATGAGCGGTCAGTGCAGGCCATCAACAATATGAAGGTTATTTGCGAGGAGTATCTGAAGGACCGGTACGACCTGGAAATCGTTGACGTGTATAAACACGCGGTGCTGGCCAAAGGGGAGCAGATCCTGGCCGTGCCGACGCTGGTGAAAAAACTGCCGCTGCCGTTGCGCCGCATCGTCGGCGATCTGTCGCAGAGAGAACGCGTGTTGTTGGGCCTGGATCTGGTGCCTAAAAAATGAGGAGAGCCTCAGCTACGCCTCCCAAAACGAACGATCTCCTGCGCGAAATCGAGGAACTGCGCG
>JAPLKX010000427.1 GCA_026387845.1 Candidatus Hydrogenedentota bacterium
GCAGCCCGGCGGACTTTTCGCCTCCGGTTACGGCGGCGGCGTACCTGGTGGACGGGGTTCGGATCACGGTGGACACGAACCATTCGCCTGGTTGGGAGGAGATCGACGCGGTGCAGTTGTTGGGCAGTCCCGGGGGCGGAGCGGCCGAGGTGTCGGTCTCGGGCAACGGGGTGAACATTGTGGACGGGGACATGACGCCGAGCACCAGTGACGGGACGGACTTCGGTTCTGTGGTTCAGGGTTCGGGAGCGGTGAGCCACACGTTCCGTGTGAGCAACACGGGGACGGCGGCATTGACGACGATCGGGTTGACGGTGCCGACGGGGTTCAGTGTGACGGACCTGCTGAGCAGTTCGATTGCGGCGGGGGGCTACGACGACTTTACGGTGACGCTGAGCACGGGCACGGTGGGGACGTTTGCGGGGGACATCAGCTTCACGAACAACGACGGAGACGGCGGGGACGGGGTGGAGAGCCCGTTCAACTTCCGGATCACGGGCACGGTGAGTGCGGTTACGAGTCAGTGGGCCAGCAGCGTGATTGCCTTCAGTTCGCAGTATAGTTCGGGGAACTGGTCGGCGGCGCAGGCGTTGGGTGCGCCGAACGTGACGGTGTATGGGGACAATGCGTTGGCGTGGGCGCCGGCGCCGAAGGACGGGACGGCGGAATACATTACGCTGGGTTACAGCACGCCGGTGTACGCCAGCGGCGTCAAGATCCGGGAGACGTACGGGAATGGGTTCGTGACGAAGGTTGAAGTTCGGAATCAATCGACGCAGGTCTTCCAGACGGTATGGTCGGGGACGGATACGACGGCTCCTGGGTCTGTGGCGGACTTTGTGGTGTCGTTTGCACAGACGGCATACTTGGCGGATGCGGTGCGGATCACGGTGGACACGAATCATTCATTGGGTACTTGGGAGGAGATCGACGCCGTGCAACTGGTTGGCACGTAGCCTGGCTTTCGCATCTTGATGCCTGCAACCCTGCTGGCGGGGTCGGGAGCGAGGTTTCTTGGCCCAAGGGCTTCACTACGAATTCGTGGTGTCCGTTCCGCCCAAACGGCCGTTTCCCGCATGGCTGGCGCGCGTAGACTACGCGCTTTGAATGCAATAGGGTGCAATGAATGCAATGAACCGGCGGACTCCCCTTGCCTTTACGTCAGAAACGTTGCCCCTTGTCCGACAACGGGTTACGGATGAGCCGCCGGCCAGGAGGGTGTCCCGCCGGTAGTTGAAGGTTGGGTGGCGGCTCGTGGGTTCATGTTGAACGAAGCCGCTGCGCGGCAGCTCGCCAAGCGGGGATCCCGCGTATGACCAGAAGTTGATGCCATTCCGGAGGTGTCGCTGCAACGGTCCCGCTTCTATGCTGATCTCCTTGGACGTGCGAACCCTTTTCAAGGAGACCGGTTATGGGACAGGTGCGCGATCGGATGGAAGAGGATCTGAAGCTCCGGAACGTCAGCCCCGCCACTCGCAAGGTGTACCTGCTGTACGCCCGGAAGTTCGTCGCCCACTACCGGCGCCCGCCGTCGGAACTCGGCGAGCGGGAGATCCGCTGGTGGCCACTTCATCTGATGCAGGTGGAGTTGGTGTTGTACGAGACGTACCGCCAGTGCCTGGCGGCGATGGCCGAGGCCGGGCGGGGCGACTTCCCGCAGCCGCTCAGGATCGGCCCCAAGACGGTCCGCTGGCGACTCTCGGACGTGGAGGCGTACCTAGCCGCGCTGGCGGGCGAGGCCGGCCGGTGAATTGCAGTATCGACATAGCCAAAGAAATGGACTTGCCCCGGCCGCGAACCGGAGGTAAGGGATCACGGACGGGCGGAGGTTCTGTCGCAAGAAGAATGATGGTTGAGGACGTGCGGAATAGGAGGTAACAGGCATGGCGAGCATCTACTGACGTAAGAAGGGCGGCAACTACTACATCACGTACCAGGTGCGGCCGCGCGTGCGGAAGACCGTGAAGGGCTGCAAGGACCGGGCGGCAACGGAGGCGCTGGCCCGTAAACTCGAGGCCGACGCCATGCTGCGGCGCGAGGGGGTCATCGACACCCGGGCCGAGAAACTCGCGCGGTCGGAGTCCCTGCCGCTCAAGGACCACCTGGCGGACTTCGAGAACGTGATGCGCGCGAGGGGCGTCACGCCC
>JAPLKX010000015.1 GCA_026387845.1 Candidatus Hydrogenedentota bacterium
TCTGCGAATTCTTCTTGACTTGCACAAGATTTCGTGCCTATAATCCAGCAACGTTACTCTGTCGAAGATTGGGGCGTAGGGAGATCTCGGTCTTTTCTGACGCGGCGCGGTCAGAAGTTCTCTCTAGTGTAGTGATTCACATTTGAGGCTACTTATGCACAGATCAGAAAAAGCGAAAAACGGGGACTGACTCAGAAAAAGGGCTACGAACCGCTATTCTCGTGTGAGTCCGTGGGGCTATTGGCGCTCGATATTCATTCATCAGTGGCCGTTGGCAAGTAACCGTCGAACACAACGAAGGGGATGGGAGAAATCATGAAATACAATTTGATAGGAATTAAGATAACCTGGCTGCCTGCGATCATGCTGCTGGCCGCCGCGGGCCAAGTGTTCGCGCAAGAGGCGTGTCCTGTCGAGACGCTTTATGGCCAGGCGCCGCATACGCCGCTCGATTCGTTCCAGGCTTGGGCCAGCGACGAACTGGCCCAAGCCATGCTCGACCTCCCTATACCCGTTGACAATTTCTCGGGCGTAACCGATCCGATCTGCGATGTACACTGGTGGGGCTTTGAAATGGACGCTAGCGCTTTTCCTTGTAATCGGACACCTCAAAACGTCTTTGTAATTACTTTCTATCAGGACAGCGGCGGAATGCCGGGGACCGTGGCCTGCACACGTACCGTCACCGCGACCAAGACTGACACAGGCCTGTCTTATAGTGCTGACTTTGGGTATGGCGCGGGGCTACAGTCGTACCCACTCTACCGGTATGACGCGGTGCTGTCGCCGTGCTGTTCGCTCGCCGCCGGTTGGGTCAGCATCGCGGGGAAATTGGGCGCTTCCCTAGCCACGGGATGCGCGTTCGTTATCGTCAGTTCCGGGGGAGGGGACAACGTGATATTCATGGATAACGGTGTAACATTCTTGCCCGATGTCGGAGACATGGCCTTCTGTCTGACCGCCACCGGCGCCGAAGAAGAGTGCGTTGCGGTGGATAGCTTGTCCTGTGGCGATAGCCGCGCAGGGAACAATGCCGGTCAACCGTCTAATATCGACTCTTACCCGTGTGTCGGCTGGTTGGAAAATGGCCCGGAGATGGTGTACAGCTTCACCGTTCCGGCGGACACGTCGGTCACGGTCCAACTATCTGGGCTTAGCGCGGATCTCGACCTCTTTGTGCTTGAGGGCACTTGCCTCCCGGCCAACTGCATCGCTCACGGAGACTCCCAGGCCTTATTCAGCGCCGAAGCAGGTGTGCCGTACTACATCGTGGTCGACGGTCGCTCAGGCGCAGTTAGTTCCTACACCATACAGGTCACGTGCGTCGGTGGTGGGGAAGGCGAAGGGGAGTGCGTCTTCGTCAATCCAGGTTTCGAGACGGGTGATTTCGACGGATGGTCCACCAGTGGTTCCGGCGGGCTGGAAGACTGGACCGTCGCGATAGACGCCATGGGATACTTTGGCAATGGGACACCCCACCAAGGTACCCATTTCGCCCAGAACGGCTTCGACGGCAATCAAGGATTGACCTATGACATCTACCAGGAAGTCGCCATTCCCTCCAGCTCGGGCACGGCGATGCTGACTTGGGCCGAACGTATCCAGTGGGATATGGAGTCTTTCCCAGGATCGACCTTGTCGCGCGTTTACGCGGTGACCGTCCAACCGCAAGGCGGAGGTATGCCGCTGGCCACGTTGTTTACCACCACGCTGGATCCCGACACGTCGGGAGACACGGGGTGGGTGGAACACGCGGTCGACCTTCTCGCCGCCGCCCCCGGAACCGCCGGTTCGACGGTACGCATTAACTGGCATGAGTATATTCCCGAGAGCAGCACCGGCCCGGCCCAATTCGACCTTGATGGCATATGCCTGGGGTTCGGCGCGCTGCGTGTAACGGACTCGATTCCGCCGGAGTACGATCACGACATGCCGTTCTCGCCGCCAAACGTGCCAGTCGGCGAGATGCTTACCGAACACCTGACTATTACCAACCCCAGCGCCGAGACACGGACCGTGAATAACATCGAGTTTCCCACGTGCTATATCGAGGATTTCGAAGACGGGCAAGCGCAGGGTTGGGTCGAGTCCAGTGCGTCGGATTGGGAGGTCGCGAGCGGCGAATACCGCGCCGACCCGGGGATGAGCGGTGTCTTCATGAAAGCCCACTACGAAGAGGAAACGTGGGGGGACTGCTCGATCACCGCAACCTGCCGGTATACGGGCGACGACAGCGCAATCGCCGGCGTTGCACTGCGCGCCACCTCGGATCTCAATTGGGAGTCGGGCGGCGGCTCGGGATTCTTTGCCGTAGTTGATGGCATGGGATACTACTGGGTGGCTAAATCCGTCTCCGGTAGTCTCACCTTCCTTGTTGGATATGGATTGTCATCCAACCTTAACACCGGGGGCACGCCAAATGAGATCACCCTCAGCGTCGAGGGGAATAGCTGGGAAGTCTACTTCAACGGCAACCTCGAATGGTCCGGCGTCGATAGTGACGTCGCTGCGCCAGGGTATGCGGCGTTACTGGCGTGCAGTGGTTTCGGCGGGCCGGGAGTCAACTATTTCGACAACGTGACGGTTTGCGAACCCTCCGGCGCCAAGGCCGAGGAGGCGGCGTTCCGATTGGAAGGCCTGCCCTCCTTCCCCTTAGCGCTGGATCCCCAGGAGACCCTCACGGTCGACATGGTCTTCGAGCCGCCCTCTGCGGGTTCTTTTTCTCGGTCCGTGCTTATCGAAAGCGATGATCCCTTCACGCCGGAAGTAAGCGTAAGCCTGAGCGGGCGGGGCAAGGCCGGCCCCTGGAGCGATCGACTGTGGACCTTCGAACCGGGGATGGAAGACCTGACCATTGACAACGATTACGGCGACGGGAACGGGCTATGGCACATCTCGACCGACTGTGCGTCGGCGGAATCCGGACACTCGTTGCCGACTTCCCTCTACTACGGGATCGATGGCCCATGCAACTATGACAACGGCTTCGCGAACGAGGGGGTGGTCACGTCGCAGGTCATTGACTTGACGAACGTCGAGCCGCCCATTGCCCTCGCCTTCAATTACTACCTCGAGACCGAAGGCGATCCGGCCAGCTACGACCAGGCCTACGTGGAAGTCTCCGAGAATTCCGGACCTTTCCTGCCGGTCGCCTCCAATGACCCGACGCTTGGCGTGTTGACGTTGGTCGACCCGACCGCGGAATGGGAGTCTGCGATGGTCGATCTCTCGGCAATGTCCGGTTCCACCATCCAGTTCCGGTTCCACTTCGTCACCACGGATGATTGGTTCAATGCCTACCCCGGTTTCTTCGTGGACGACGTGGCGCTCACCGGCATAAGCGTTGGGGTCGACGTGACCGATTCCATCCCGCCGGGTTTCGATTATGAATTGCCGTTCTCTCCCCCCTATGTGGCGCTGGGGGCCAGCCGCACCGAACATGTCACTGTAACCAACACAGGCAGCATCGCGGTTGATGTGTCCAGTATCGCCTTTGACCCGCTGGGCGGCCCGAAAGCGGGCGGCGACGCATTTCGGCTGGAGAATCTGCCCAGCCTCCCGGCAACCATGGCCCCGGATGATAGTTTCGTCTTCGATGTGGTATTCGATCCGCCGGCGGGAGGGACGTTCAATGGCCAAGTGACCCTTAATACGGAAGCTGACATGACCCCGCCCCCTCTTTCCGAGGATTTCACGGACGGATTGGCCCAGGATTGGCAGGAAGTTGAAGACGAGAACTGGAGCGTGGCGAGTGGCGAGTACAGAGGCGATTCGCTCGGAGTTCCAGGGTTCTTCGGCTCCGTGTATACGCCGCTGACATTCCAGGACGGCACCATCGCGGCGGACGTACGACGTACCGGCGAGTTGGACAATTTCATCCACGTGTTTGCGCGCGCCAGCAGTGATTTCCACTTCCCCGACAACGGCCACGCATATGTACTGGGTATC
>JAPLKX010000650.1 GCA_026387845.1 Candidatus Hydrogenedentota bacterium
GGCCGTCGATGGAATTGGCGTAGGCGATACTGGGAAGGCCGGTAGGGGCGCCGTCGGCGGTGAGCAGGGTTTCGCCATTGTGCGGGACGATCAGGAACCCGGGCTGGACCGCCTTTGCGTATGCGCTGATGGCCTGGACGAGCGCACGCATCTCGTCACGATAATCGCCGGCGGGTTTGTCGACTCCGTCCGTAGGACAGCCGAGCAAGAACAACAGGATTGCCGCCGGAAACAAAAGGTGTTGCACACCCTTCCTCATACCCTCACCCTCCTTTGCACCCCTTCGCTCCCTGCCACCAATATACACCAGTTGAGTCTATGCTTCAATATAAAATTAATGGCAGGATTTTATTCGGCCGATCACAAAAACAGCCGGATCGGACGGATCGGTCGGATCCGACCGATCGGACAGATCACAGGAAAGGTGGCTTATTCAGGATTTTTTCAGACGGATCCTGAATGGTTTGTCTTTATTGACGGTGACGGGGACACCCTGGCGCAGGTCGTCTGCCGGGACAGTCCCTTCGGGGGTTTTGAAGGTGGCGCCGGCGGGAACGGTGAACCATTGCGGGAACTGGTTGAGCCGGGGGTAGTCGGACGGCATGTGCATGAACTCGTCGTGGCGCGGGACGTCGAACCGGAGTTTGCCGTGCCATGGCCAGTCGGCCTCGACCTGGAAACAGGTGTAGCCTTCGGGATCGACGGCGGCGCCGATACGGAGGTCGGCGCGCCATGGCTCGAGGTACGCGCCCTGCGTTTTCCAGAACGCGTACATCAGGGCGGTTCTGGCGAAGTTTCCGTCGCCGTGCCAGCCTTCGATGACGCCGGTGTCGCGTGGTTTTGCGAGCAGGATCGCGGCGACGTAATCGGCCCATTGGATGGCCTGGGGGATGGGCAGGCGGTTGATGAGGTTAAGGCCGCCTTCGAGCGAGTCGGCGTAGCCATCAGAGCCGCCGTTCTCCCATTTGTAGTCTTTGTTGTTGAGCAGGTTGGACAGGACGAACTCCACGGCCTGGCGGTACCGTGGCTCGTTATCGGCATCGGCGACGACGAGGAATGCGTTGTAGTTGTACCCCCAGTTGTCGGTTTTGTCATCGGTAAGCAGCTTGCCGGTTCTTGGTTCGACCAGGCTGATGAGCAGGCCGTTTTCGTCTCTGGCGACTTCGAGTATCCGGTCGAGCATCTTGTGCATGGGGGCGCGCCATTGCGCGTGTTTTTCGGGCGCCTTTTTCGAGGCGATGTAATAGACCTCGGACAGCCCGTTGATGACTTCACACCCGTGGTCGTCGAGGCGGAGTTTGTCGGCCTCGGTGGGCAGGTAGTGAAGCAGGAAATAGTCGGCGAGGAGGAATGCGTGCTCGCGGTAAGTTTCGTTGCCGGTCATCCAGTACATTCGCGAGAGGCCCTGCATAAGGTCGCCGGCGACTTCGTGCGACGCTGCGGGGACCCTGCCGAC
The DNA here is from genome assembly GCA_026387845.1 of Candidatus Hydrogenedentota bacterium. GTDB lineage: Bacteria > Hydrogenedentota > Hydrogenedentia > Hydrogenedentales > SLHB01 > JAPLKX01. Next base: position 1,457 of record JAPLKX010000650.1, read on the forward strand.
TTCGGTATCGATGGTTCCGTGTTTCCAGATGTCGTCGAGCATTCCGAGCATCCGTTCCGACCACGGGCTCGGGCCGAGGAGTTCCGTGATGGGCAGGAGCCCGTCCTTAACGTACTCGGCCGCGCCGAAGATGAGGTCGTCCAATTTGTATTCGGGCGTGCTGAACGACTGGGTCTCGAACAGGAAATCGTCGGGAAGGCGGTCGAGCCGGTTGCAGAGCCGCTGTTCGGCTGCGAGCATGTCTTTCATGCGGCCTTCGAAGAGGGCGCGGTCGGTGAAGTAGGTGGTGAGCACCATGAACGGGTAGTTATCGGCGGCGGAATCTTTAGCGTTCCAGAACGGGCTTTCGGTGAGATTGCGCGGGATAAGGCCGCTTTTCGGGTCGGCCGCTTGCAGCCAGCCGTAGACGAACCGCCAGCACTTGAGAAAGGCTTGCCGGGCGACCTCGCCGTTAGCGGATGCGGTGGTCCAAACATCCTGCGCGGACGCGCTCGATGCGGCCAGTACAACTACGATCAACAACAGTGCCAAGCGTTTCATGATGCTCTCTCCTTCTGATGGGAGGAAGGCCGGCTCTTAAATCTTTTGACGGACGGGCTTAGTCGACATGATAGCACTTCAGCGTGCGCATTAGCTCGCTTCAGCGCGCTCCTCTTTGCACCCGGTTTTAACCGGGGTGACCATGGTTTACGTGCAAGATTACAGCGCGCTTTAGCGTGGCTTTTCTTCATGCTTTAGCAGTTAAACCTGTAACACCGGCTAAAGCCATCTTTAAAAGTGACGCTGAAGCGCCCTGTTCTTGTTAATCGAAGTCATCCTCCACCCCTCTTAAAAGAGGGTGCAAAGAGGAGCCCGCTGAAGCGGGCTAAGACGGCGCTGTGGATCGCATGTTGGCGTCAACGGGAATCATTTTCCGCGTCCCTGGAACGTTTACGGACATCAGCTTTTTTCGCCGGCACTCTTTTTGATATCGTCGATCTTGTTGCGGGACTTTTTTTAGCGGCGGGTTTCTTTGCGGGCGGCTTAGTTCTGGGCGGCCGCCTTTTTTTGGGAGCGGCACCGGTTTCAGTTTCCTTTTTGGCGACGGGATGCGCCTTGAGCCAGTCGACGATGGGCTGGAACACTTCGGTCGGTGCTTCTTTGCCGAACACGAGGTCGAGGTGGCTGTAATCGTCGGCGAACCCGTTGTCCTTCGAGAGCAGGAGGAGTTTTTTGTCGGGTGCGGCGACTTTCTCGAAGAAGGCATCGACGGTTTGGGCGGGTACGAGCGGGTCGGCGGCGCCGAATATGGCGAACAGCGGCGTGTGGAGGCGGCGCAGATTGTCAAAGACGTTGATCCGGCCGTTGTTGACCATCCACTTTTTGAGGGTGGCAGCCTGCGCGAGGTTTTGGGCCACTTTGATGGGAGGCGTGTCGGCCGTCATGAAAAATGTGTCGGCGTCGAAGAAGGCTTTGTGGAGGTTCGAGAACGTGACGGGCACCAGCGTGATCTGGGGCTTGATGCGCACAAAGACCGAAAGCAGGACGCGCATCCCGCCGCGGAACGCCAGACGGCCGATCACCCGCCGGAGGAACAGCAACGGGCCCGGGTTGTGGAAATCCAGCCCATCGAACCCGATGGGGGCGCCGAGCGTGACGGCGCTGGCGATTTTGGAGCCGCCGAACGTGGCGTCGTAGGCGTAGAACAGCATGCCGCCCATCGAGTGGCCGATCCAATGGACCTGCGGGGCGCCGGTGGTTTTGCGGATGAACTCAATGGCCGCGGGGATGTCTTTGAGCAGGTAGTCGTCCATGGTGGGATCATCGTAGGTGCGGCCGTACGGCGCGACGGAACTGAGGTTGCCGCGGAGGTCGACGGTCCAGCAGTCGTAGCCGCGCACGGCGAGGTAGTCTACAATGGCCTCGCCGTTGGGCAGGGTGAAGTTGAACTGGTTTGACATGAACCCATGGCAGAGGAAGACGGGCTGGCCTGCGCCGGTTTTGGATTTGTATCGGCACAGCCGGATGCGCCACAGGTCGGGCGTTACGACCATGTGGACTTCGTCGGCGCGGACTGCGCCCATCCGGCCGCCGACCCGGTACAGCGCCAACCACGCCAACGCCGCGACAACGACAAGGCCGGCAATCACCCATGCTGCTATGATCATGTTTTGCTCCTTAGATCAGGGTCAGACTCGCGGACGGATCGGACCGATCGGACGGATCGGACGGATCGCGTTGTTTCCGGGCCGCGAAAAGCCGGAGGCGTCGCGAGTCAGTCCCCGTTTTTCGCTCATGTCTTTTCGTTCTCCTTCAGCTTTGCCAGGACGGTTTCAGCCATAGTTTTGCTGAATCCGGGCACAGCCGCAATTTGATCCACCGTGGCCTCCCTTATTCTGGCAACTGAGCCGAACTGGGTCAAGAGCAATTTTGCACGCTTTGGCCCGACGCCGGGAATGTCGGTAAGGGCGGTTCTGAGGGTGGCCTTTGACCGGCGTTTTCTGTGGTAGGTGACGGCGAACCGGTGGGCCTCGTCGCGGATTCGGGCGAGCAGCCTGACGACCGGCCCGTGCTGGGGCGGGATGATCGGGTTCATCCGGCCGGGGATGAAAAACCGTTCGGGCGACGCCTCGCCGTCTCCGGGCCGGGATTTGGCGATGGCGGCGGCGGGGACGTCGTCGAGCCCGAGGTCTCTCAAGACGGTTGTGGCGATGTTGAGTTGGCCTTTGCCGCCGTCGATGAGGACGAGGTCGGGGAAGTCCTGTTCTTCGACGGCCCGCTTGAACCGGCGGAGGAGCACCTCGCGCAACATCGCATAATCGTCCTGACCTTCGACGGACCTGATGGCGTAGTGCCGGTAGCGGTTTTTCGCGGGCTCGCCGCCTTCGAACGCCACCATGGAGCCAACGGGCCGCTCGCCCTGGAGGGTCGAGATGTCGTAGCACTCGATCCGGTTTGGCGTCTTGGGCAGGTGGAGCACCTGGCGGACCTGGTCGAGGAGGTCGCGGTTGGCGGCTTCGGCGAGTTGTTTTTCTTTGAAACTGCTCTCGGCGTTCCGCATGGCGAGGTCGATGAGAGCGCGTTTTTCGCCGCGCTGCGGCCAATGCACCGATACGCGCGCGCCGCGTGATTCGGCGAGGATTTCGGCGAGTGTCTCGGCGCTTTCGATTTCGAGCGGGACGAGCACCTCGGCGGGAATCGCGGCCGCCTGCGAGTAGTACTGGAGAATGAACGAGGCGACGAGTTCGTCGAGCGGCATCTCGCGCTCGTGAAATGTCCACGACCGGCCGCCGAGCAACTTGCCGCCGCGGAAAAACAGGACCTGGAGTTCGGTGAACCGGCCGTGATTGTAGTAGCCGAACACGTCGCGGTCTTCCTCGCCCGGGACGGCGACGGTTCGCTGGCGCTCGACTGTTTTCTTGAGTGCGGCGAGCCGGTCTCGGGCCTGGGCGGCCTTTTCGAATTCGAGACTGTCCGCGTACTGCTGGATCTGGCTCATGAGGCGCTTCTCGACCTCGTCGCTCCGGCCTTCGAGTACGAGGATGACCTGCTCGACCATCTCGCGGTACGCTTCGCGGTCGGCCTGGTTGTCGCACGGTCCCATGCACTGGCCCATCTGGCAATAGAGGCATGGGCGGGTCCGGTTGCGCAGGACGTTGTCGGAGCAACGGCGCAGCGGGAAAATCCTGTGGATTTGGCGGAGCGTTTCACGGACGGCCTGCGCGCTCGAGTAGGGGCCGAAATACCTGGCGCCGTCCTTTTTGTACCTGCGGACGACGGTGAGGCGGGGGAATTCGTCCTGGACGTTGAGGCGCAGGCTGACGTAGGTCTTGTCGTCTTTGAGGCGGACGTTGTAGCGTGGCTTGTACTGCTTGATGAGGCTGTTTTCGAG
>JAPLKX010000782.1 GCA_026387845.1 Candidatus Hydrogenedentota bacterium
CACATCGCCAAGTTCAAGTTCACCGAGGTCCAGGCCAACGCCATCCTCGCCATGCAACTCCGCAGGCTCACGGGCCTCGAACGACACGAACTCGAAGACGAATACAAAAAGGTGATCCAGGAAATCGAGCGGCTCCGCTCGATCCTCTCCAGTGAAAAGACCATCCTCGCCGAAGTCAGAAAAGAAATCCTCGCCGTCAAGGAAAAATACGGCGACGCAAGACGCACCGAAATCATTGGCGGCATCTCCGATTTCAGCGTCGAAGACCTCATCGCCGACGAAGACATGGTCGTCACCGTCTCGAATGCAGGGTACATCAAGCGGCTCCCCGTCAGCACCTACAGAAAACAGCGCAGAGGCGGGCGCGGTATCACCGGTATGGAAACAAAGGACGAAGATTTCGTCAAAGACCTCTTCATCGGCTCCGCCCACCAGTACATCCTCTTCTTCACCACCAAGGGCCGGGTCTACTGGCGCAAAGTCCATGAACTCCCACGCGCCGGCAGGACCGCACGAGGCCGGGCTATCGTCAACTTGCTGAGCCTCGAAAGCGGCGAACTGGTCAGCGCATCCCTGCCTGTCCGCGACCTCAAAGAAGAAGACAAAATGGTCTTCATGGTGACCTCGAAGGGCGTCGTGAAAAAGACGCCACTGAAAGCCTTCAGCAACCCCAGGACCGCAGGCATCATCGCCATCGACCTCGATGCCGGCGACCGGCTCATCGACGTCCAGATCACATCCGGCAATGACAACATCCTCATCGCCACAAACAAAGGCATGGCCATACGGTTCCCCGAAAAAGACGTGCGCCCCATGGGCCGCGCCACACATGGCGTCATCGGCATCCGGCTCGATTCCGACGATTCCGTCATCGGCGTCTCACTCGCCGGCGACGACATGACCGTCCTGTCCGTCACCGAAAACGGGTTTGGCAAACGCACTGAAGTCGGCGAATACCGGCTTCAACATCGCGGCGGCGTCGGCATCATCAACATCAAGACCAGCGAGCGAAACGGAAACGTCGTCGGCATGCTCACCGTCGACGACAGAGACGAAATCGTCGTCGTCAGCACCGACGGGATCGTCATACGCACCTCCGTCAAAGGCATCAGAACCATCGGCAGAAACACCCAGGGCGTTAAAATCATGATGCCCACGCCCGGCGCGAAAGTCAGCGCAATCGCACGGGCCATCGCCGAAGAAAAAGAACAGGAAGTCACCGAAGCCGCAGGCCCCGAAACCCTCATGTCCTCCTGCCCCGAACCCGAAGACATCCCCGACGACACGGATTAAGAAAGAGACCTAAGGGACTCAAAGGACATAAGACCAGTTGCTTTTTTATGTCCTTTATGTCGCTTTTGTCCTTTTTTCTCACAGGGCCGGCGGCTGTTTCCTGATCCGCTTCACAATCGCGTCAAACTGCGGCGCCGCGTATTCAAGAAAGCTGCTGTACGCCCCGCAGAACGGCGTCCGCTGATCGACCGCCCCCGCCGACATCCGGTCTTTCTGGCAGCCGCCGTTGCACAGTTTCCGCCATTTGCAGCCCGAGCACGCGGCCACCTTGTACTTCCTCGCCGCGAACGCCCGGTACTTCTCCGTTGCCATGAAACTTTCGAGCGGCGCTTCCATGATGTTTCCCAGCCGCCACTCGTCGTACACGAAAAAGTCGCACGGATACACGTTGCCGTCGTGCTCGATCACGATATACTTGTTGCACTTCCGCCCGTGCGTGCAGATGCCTTCCGGCAGCCCGACGTGCATGCTCAGCAACGCCTCGAAATCCCGCACCGACACCTTGCCCCACGCCTCTTTCGCCCACACATCAAACGTCTCGCACAAGAACCGGCCAAACGCATCCGGCTCGACGTTCAGCGGCATCTGCGGCGTCGCGCCGGGTTCAAAACACGGGATGAACTGGACGTATTTGAACCCGTGGTCGATGAACCACCGCAACAAATCGCCTCCCATCCCCACGTTGTGCTTGTTCACCACGCACAGCACGTTGTAATCCACACCCATCGAGTCCATCAGTTTCGCCGCGGCCATCGCCTTGTCCCACGTTCCCCGGCCCCCCGCGTTTTTCCGCACCGCGTTGTGGACTTGCGCCGGCCCGTCGATGCTCAGCCCGATCAGGAAATTGTAGTCGCGGAACAGCCGGCACCACGACTCATCGAGCAGCAGCCCGTTCGTCTGCAGCGAATTGCT
>JAPLKX010000480.1 GCA_026387845.1 Candidatus Hydrogenedentota bacterium
AAGACCTCAAGCAGATCGTCAATCGTGAGGTACTTTTGTGCAAGGCCGAGCACGCGCGCGTCCCGCGAGATGATCATCCGCAGCATGCGATGGAACAACGCTTGGGCTTGGGCGGGATCGCCTCCGCCTTTTTTAACGGCCGCCTGAGCCTGCTCGGCATGAAGAAATGTGCGGTACCACAGGCCCAGCCGCGACGACGCCGACTCGAGCGGCGACCGCGCCGCCGACGCAAGCACGTCCGCGGTCGTGTGGCTTTCTGTGACGGGGAGAAACGAGTCCCCTTCCCAGGCGTGGAGCATGTGCATGGTGGGGCTGTACCGGTGCTGGACCTTGAGCGGGTGAAGATAGATTTTGCCGTTGTGAAGGTACACGTCGAGGAGGAGTTGGGTGGTTTCGGCGATGGGCGTGGTGGCGTGGATGCTGTGGTTATCCCTTAGCAGGGCGAAGTAGGTGATGGTTTCGAGGTCGTACAGGTACGGGCACGTGAGCATGAAAAAGTTGCCCAGCATTCGGTCGCTGTACCAGTCAACGGCAAGGTCGGACAGGCAATCGAATATGTAGAACGCCCCGCGGCCAGTCTGTTCGATGGTGCCGTGGATTTCGTCGATAAAGGTCTCGAACCCTTCTTCGGGGTGGAGCAGTTGAATTTGGACGCCGTCGGCGCCGCAGGGGATGAGCGGTTCGTGCTTGGCGAACCGGAAGTAGACGACTTTGCGGCCTTGTGCGACCGCCCGATCGCACTACGGCCGGACAAAGGGCTCGTATTCATCGATAGAACCAATCTGCCAGACGACATTGTCGCCCGGCAGAAGCCCTTTAAGGACTTTGTCCAGCCCGCCGATGCCGGTGCTCAGTTGTTGATCCGCCGTTGACACTGCTTGTCTCCCGGTTTAGTGCATGTCTAATTATATCTTGGAGAAGCGGTTAGCAGTTGAAATCGGCCCTGGCGCGCCGCCCTCATATTTCCGACAATGCAAGTGGCCTTTCCGCGGGAGGAAAGGCCACCTTTAAAACACTCAATTGTATTGGCACAACTCGGATCAGACGAGGCCCTGGTCGAGCATGGCGTTGGCCACTTTGACGAACCCGGCGATGTTGGCCCCTTTGACGTAGTTTCCGGGGTCGCCGTAGTCCTCGGCGGTCGAGTGGGCCTGGAGGTGAATGGCCTTCATGATCTGGCGCAGCCGGCCATCGACTTCCTCGCGCGGCCACATGACGTGCTGCGAGTTTTGCGCCATCTCGAGGCCGGACACCGCCACGCCGCCCGCGTTGGCGGCCTTGCCGGGCCCATACAGAATCTTGTGGCTCTGGAAGACCTTGGCGCCTTCGGGGTCGGTAGGCATGTTGGCGCCCTCGGACACCAAGACACACCCGTTGTTGACGAGCTGGGAGGCGTCGTCGCCGTTGATCTCGTTCTGCGTGGCCGACGGAAACGCGCAGTCGCACTTGATGCCCCACGGTTTCTCGCCTTCCCGGTACTGGACGCGGGGAAATTTGTCCGCGTATTCTTTCATGCGCCCGCGCCGGATGTTCTTGAGCTCCATCACGAACGCCAGCTTCTCTTCGTTGATGCCGGCGGGATCGTAGACGGTCCCGTTGGAATCAGACAGGCTGACGCATTTGCCGCCGAGCTGGTTGATCTTCTCGACGGTGTACTGCGCCACATTGCCCGACCCGCTGACGGCGCAAACTTTGCCTTCAATGGACTGGCCGCAGGTGGCCAGCATTTCCTGGGCGAAATACGTGCAGCCATAACCGGTGGCCTCAGGCCGGATCAGCGACCCGCCCCAATTCAGCGCCTTCCCGGTCAGGACGCCGGTGAACTCGTTCCGGAGCCGCTTGTACTGGCCGAACAGGAAACCGATTTCGCGCCCGCCCACGCCGATGTCGCCCGCAGGCACGTCGGTGTCCGGGCCAATGTGTTTGGCCAGTTCCGTCATGAAGCTTTGGCAGAACCGCATCACTTCCGAATCCGACTTGCCCTTCGGATCGAAATCCGACCCGCCCTTGCCGCCGCCCATGGGCAGCGTGGTAAGCGAGTTTTTGAAAATCTGCTCGAAGCCAAGGAACTTCAGGATGCTGAGGTTGACGCTGGGGTGAAACCGCAGCCCGCCTTTGAACGGGCCGAGGGCACTGTTGAATTGCAC
>JAPLKX010000621.1 GCA_026387845.1 Candidatus Hydrogenedentota bacterium
AGGCCCACATTGACGTCTATGTAACTGGCACCGCCGTCATCCTGCGTTTTGGCGAGGTTCTTGATGCCCTCGAGGTCGCTTTCCTCGAACAACTTGTGCGTCGAGGGAACGGAATCGTTAATCGACTCGCCGATGATAGTCAGTCCTTCAACCGCCACGGTCATCTCCTTTCGTTATCGCAGGCCCTCCACGACCCGCGGCAGCACCGTGTGATCAAGCCCAAACAGCATCAGGTGCACCCCGGATACCCCCGGTATCCGCCGCACCTCCTCGATCAGGTACCGCGCAAAACGCACACCTTCACCGACTATATCATCTGAGGTGGCAAAACGAGAAGCCACATCCCCCGGCAGTTTCACACCCGGCACCCCGGGCAGCATCTCGAGCGCCTTCTTTGAAATGATTACCGGCAGGCCCGCCAGCAGGAACAGGTCGTGGTCAAGCCCTTCGGAGCAAAACATTCCCATGAACGTGCGGAACGTCTCGAGGTCGAGGATTAACTGCGTCTGGACGAAATCGGCCCCTGCCGCCGCCTTCTGTTTCAGGCGCCGGATCGGGACGTTCATCGGCGTCGTGTACGGGTTTACGGCGCAGCCCAGGAACGGGCGAGGCGGCTCTTTCATCGCGTCGCCGGAAAAATGGATGACGCCTTTTTCCCTGAGGTAGCGCGCCTCGTAGAGCATGAGGGCGGAATCCATGTCGAACACCTGTTTCACGCAAGGCTCGCCCTGGTAATAATCGCCCGTGATGCACAGCGTATTGTGGGCGCCGTGAATCTTGTTGGTTACAAGCTCCGAAATAAACGCCGTCTTGGTCACGTCGCGACCCACCGACTGCACGATCGGTTCTACCCCCAGCCGCACCATCTCGGCCCCCGCCATCGCCGACGGCATCGACGGCTTCCCGTTGAGGTAGGCCGTCGCGTTCACGGCGTCAAAATGGTCCTTAAGGATCAGGGCCTGTTTCTTGACCATGTCCGGGTTGGCGCCGCGCGGCGCTCGGATCTCCGACGTAAACACAAACCGGCCGCTCTTGAGTTTCCGCTCGAGGCCCGACTCCGTCTGCGCGGGCGCCTGTTTCCGGTTGCCGCCGAGGTCGAGATAGGGGAGGGGCGTCCGGGCAAGTTTATCCCTGCCCGTGAACAGGTTGAGATAGGACGAAGTGAAAAACAGTTTCGGATCCGCCGAACGCAGCAGGCTGGGGCAGTCGGTCCCGCCGCGGCTCACCCGGTTGTGTATCCTCACCCATATGCATTTGCGCTCCGGGTACACTTCACAGTGCCCGTCAAGCGAACCGCCGCACGGGCCATTGCGGATCTGCCGCGGGCACGCCATCGGGCACACGTACCCCGTGTGCGACAGCAGGCATTGGCCGCAGCAGCGGCAGTCGAAAATCACACCCTTTGCGAAATACTCGGCCCTCGTGAAGACCCGGTCTATCACGCCCATATTACGTCTCCCGCACAACCAGCTCGGGTTGCACTACGTACTGAATCAGCTCCGCCCGGCTTTCGGAACTCAAAAACGAGGCCACCTGGCGCGCCATCTCCTCGTTATGGGGGTCCACCGACGTCAGTGCGGGCGTGAAATACCGGGCCAGGTCCGTGTTCCCATAGCTGACCACGCCCATCTCCCCCGGGATGGCCACGCCCTGCTCGCGCAACCGGCCAACCGCCCTGATCGCACTGACGTCGTCGCAACACACGATCCCCGTCACCCCGCGAGAACGCAGGGACGCCCCGTCCACCAGCGTGGCCCGCTCCAAAATGACCGGATCATACCCCGGCCGCTTCCCCAACAGCGCCATCCGGTACGTTTCCGTCATCAACTCGAGCACCATGTTGCGGCCCGTCCAACCCTCGTTGGCCACAAACGCCACGCCCCCCGCGCCCCTGCTCAACAGGTGCTCCATCGCCCGCACCACTCCCAGGTCATAGCTTTGGATCACAAAGTTGAAATCCCGGTATGACATCGTGTGGTCCAGCAGCATCAACCGGCAGCCTTTTGGCGGCAGCCCCGCATAAAACTCCCAGGTTCGCGACTCGTCCAGCGTCGGTACAATTACCACGGCCTCGTACCGGTCTTCCTGCATCATCTGGACCAGTCGGATCTCTTCCTCCCAGTTGTTGTAGTCGAAGTAGCGGACTACCTCCCGCCCTGCCGATGCCGCCAGGTGCGATATTCGCGCCACCAAATCCTCGTATTGCACACTGAAAAACGGCAGGACCATGCCCCACCGGCGAAGTTTCGGCCCAAGATTGGCCACGAACGAACCTTTGCCGGCCCGCTGGATGATGTAGCCCTCGGACTCAAGCTGGTTCAGAACCCGCTTCGCCGTCTCCCTCGATACCCTGTGCCTCCGCTGAATTTGTGTGATGGAATCAACACGGTCCCCCGGCACGAGCCGATTCGACAATATCGCTTGACGGTAAAACGCCACCAGTTGCTCATAAATCGGCACAGACGGGAGCAACGGGGTTTCGCCTCCACCGTAAGTCTGTGATAATCTCCGTTTCACGGCTGCTCCTCCATCACATCACATCATACCAGAGTATACCATGCTGACGGCAATGTCAAGCGCGAAAACCCCAAGTTGTGGGCCGAGCCCGGTGGGGAAGAGAGAAAAACCTTGGCGATATCCACAACCAAAATCCGCACGTAAGGCTCTCTCACCTCGAAGCGAGTCCTTGATTGGGCCTGCAACGGCAGGCCATTCCACGATCCTGGGGTTTTGCTGTAAACACCGTGGGTCTCTTGATGCAACGCAGCGAGGGGGCAAGCGGCAAGATGCCGCTTCTACATTGG
>JAPLKX010000513.1 GCA_026387845.1 Candidatus Hydrogenedentota bacterium
CGTTCGCCGATGCTGATCGATGCCGATGGCCTCAACGCGCTCGCCCGGCAGCCGGACACCCTGCTCGAGGCGGCGGGGCCCCGAGTCCTGACCCCGCATCCCGGCGAGATGGCCCGGATCACAGGCATGAAAGTCTCACAGGTTCTCGAGGCCAGGGAGCAGGTGGCAGCCGCGTTTGCCGGCCGTTATTCCTGCACGCTCGTCCTCAAGGGGCATAACACGCTCGTGGTGGGCCCGGAACCCGGGCGTGGGCTCCGCGGCCCGTTTATCAACACCACCGGCAACAGCGGCCTCGCGTCCGGCGGCACGGGCGACGTCCTGTCCGGCCTGATAGGCGGGCTGATGGCACAGGGCATGGGCCCGCTCGACGCCGCCCTGCTCGGCGTGTACGTTCACGGGCTTGCCGGCGATTTGGCCGCAGCCGCAAAGACTCAGCGCGCCATGATCGCCTCCGACGTCATCAACGCTCTGCCCGACGCCTGGCGCCTTCTCGAACAGGACACCCCCGCACCATGACCGAACTCAGCCGGATCGGCGAATTTGGACTCATCGAACGTATCGCCAGAATCTTGCCCGGCGCACCAACCGTCATCGAAGGCATCGGCGACGACTGCGCCGTCGTCCGAGTATTCGACCGCCTGATGCTCCTGTCCTGCGACATGTTCGTCGAAGACGTCCATTTCCGACGCGCATATGCCAGCCCTCAGGACATCGGCTGGAAAGCCGCCACATCGGCCCTCAGCGACGTCGCCGCGATGGGCGGCACGCCCCTGTTCAGCCTGGTGTCGCTGGCCTGCCCCGTCACGACCGATTCCGCATATGTCGAGGGCCTGTACCACGGCCTGACCGACGCCACGGGTCAGGCAGGCGCCATCGTGGTCGGAGGGGACACCACGATGTCGCCCGCCGGCATCTTCATCGACGTTACCGTGGTCGGGGAAGTCATTGGCAACCGGTACCTCAGCAGGAGGGGCGCCCAATCCGGCGACCTGCTGGGCGTTACTGGCCGGCTGGGCCTATCCGCGGCGGGCCTGTGGGCACTGGACAACGGCAAAAACGCCCCCGTGCTCGTCATGGCCCACCATCGCCCCACCGCAAGGATCTCCGAAGGCCTGTGGCTCAGCGGATGCCCCCACGTCAAGTCGATGATCGACATCAGCGACGGGTTCGTGCAAGACGCAGGCCATCTCACCGAACCCGGCCGGCTCGGCGTGGAAATCGAACCCGACACACTGCCCGTCGACCCCAACCTAAGGCAGTTTTGCCTCGAATACGAACTCGACCCGCTCGACTTCATGCTCACCGGCGGCGAGGACTATGAACTGGCGTTCGCTATCCGGCCCGAAGACACTGACGACTGCCTCGGCATGTTCCGCCGAGAGTTCCGCACCCCCATTCACATCGCCGGCCGGTTCACCAGCGCATGGCGCGGCGTCCGTGTAGCCGGCCGTCCAACCTCGCCCGGCGGCTACGAGCATTTCCGGTAAAAGACACTCGTCTCAATCCGAGACTACCGAACGTCGAACTGTCAACTTCGCACTGTCAACCGTCAACTGTCATTTCGGGTACTGCGGCGGGTAGCTCTGCTCAAATTTGAGGTTAATTGTTACATTGCCGCCGGAGGTGGTCAGCGCATACGGTAAATTGTAGTAGCCGACTTCCAGCTTACTGCGGTCCACCTTAAACCTAAACGATTTGTATTGCCAGCCGTGGTACGACGGGTCGGTCAAGTGGTCGATGTCACGCGCCTCTTCACTGCCAAGCCCACCGTTGGACGTGTAAAGATACTTGCCTGTCAGAGGTTGATCGTTCACTTGGATTATCGTAACGGCCTCTACTCCGGCGGTCCCCTCGGGCACGGCTAGCCCCCAGGTCATATCGCACAGCGTGTCGCTCCAGAACCGGAACGACAGCTCGGTCAGCGACGCGCCATAATCTAACAGGGGATTGTCTGGTTCGTACACGAGCACGGGACTGGGCACCTCCATGAGGATTGTGCTGGTATGTGTCTCAATGCCGATATCCGGCCATGGCAATGCATTGAACGGCAAGGTGTGCGTAAACCACGCCGGCACCGTCAACTGGATCGTCCGGTCCCCGCGGATTTGAATCAAAGCGCTGTCCCCGCCCTTTATCGTTCCGTTCTCCGGCCCGTCCATTCTCAGCCACCGCGGGAGGTTTAACATCGTAATAAACCAATCCAGCTTGCAATCGCCGGAATTCACTAACCTGATGTTGCGGACCACATCCTCCGTCCCGAAATCCACACTCGGAACGGAAAAGCTCGGGGGGTTCATTTCAACTTGCACTGGCAGGGACACCACTCCCTGCGGGCCGTTCACCTTGAACTTCAGCGTTGCCTTGTACACCTCGCTTTGCTCGCGGTAAATCTGATCCGGATACTCTACCATTTGCTCCGGATACGGCGGGGGCCCCAACAGATCCGGGATAACCCTCACCGGCGTCGTAAACACGTAGGGCTTGTTGGGAACCGGGCTCTGGTACATGAGCTCGACAAAGAAACCTGTCCAGCCGGAAACAGGATCCGGAACCTGACCCACGTAATCGCCCAGGTTGTCCCGGACAAGGTTTTGAGATTCCCAGATCGCCCCGCGGGTCGTCAGCCGGAAATCCCGCTCATACGGGGCCTGCGCAAACCACAATTTCGCGCTCTGCGCCGACGTGATCGGCGTCACCCGGATTTTGTTGGTGCCTTCGAATGTCCACGGATACCGCGGCGTCCGCCCGCCCATCAACTGCGCCTGGAAAAATGTCGCTATGCTGTACACCACGTCTATCGTGCCGTCTCCCATGCCGTGGTTGGTGTTGGGAATGTAACGCAGAGCCGTCTCGCCCGGCAGGTCGGCTATGTAAAACTGCGACGAGTCCGGCAGGAAGAACTGGTCGCCTGTCGAATTCAGGATCAGTTTCGGCATGTACAGCCGGTTGCGGTACTCATAGGGGTCCACCAGCTTCAGCAGTTCCTGGCCCAGCGGCGTATCGAACCGGGCAAAGACGTTGCTGTCCACGTAATCGTGGACCTCGTCCGAGTAGCCCCCGTACACGTGCATCGACGGCGGCAGACCATTATACGCATTATATTGGTGGGCCATCTGCTCGCCCATGTTCAGCACGTCTATTACCGTCGGCACAAGCGCCCGCACCCGGTTGTCCGCCGCGCCCGTCAGCCACGTCGTCCAACCACGCTTCGACGCGCCCGTCACCACGAAATCTTCTACAAAACTCGACTCGGAATAGTCCTGGATGGTGTCCATCGCCCGCACCGCGCTCATCGTCATCGGGAACAGCGCCGGCCACTTCGGATCTCCCGTCGTCAGGTACTTGTCGTAGGAGTAGGCGATAATTTCATCTTCGGTCCGCCAGTGCTCGCCTTCGCCTTGCACCTGCTCATCCTGGAACATCAGCGGCTCGACCGGCACCTGCTCCACCATCGCTACCACCGAACTCGTCAGCACCGCTATCCATTTCAGATACGGCATCTCGTCACCCGGGTTATTCCAATCGGGCATGTTGTCCGGCGTTAGATAGTTCCCGTCTGAAACTACCAGCAGCGCCGTCGTCGATTGAACTTGGTGCGGTACCACCACCGAAAGCCAGTGGCGCCACTCCGGGCGGTTCACTTCCGCCGTCGTCAGCCAGTCCTGAGATTTCATGTTCAGCACGTAAGCCGTGGCCGAACCCATGTCAACCACGTCCGACTCCGTATACTCCGGCGGAAACGTCCGCTTGGCCAGATAGCGGTCCAGTTCCGTGTACTGCGGCCCAAGCGATACCGTTATGTTTACCTTGGACCCTTCCTGGACCTTCGTGCCCGCGGCAGGAAACTGCATCATCACGTTCCCTATGGCTACGTCCAGGCTGGCTAACTGGCTGATCGTCCCGACCAGCAGGTTGGCGCCCCGGATTGCGGTTTCTGCCTGAGCCTGCGTCAGGTTGTAAACATCCGGAACCGTGCACTGCGTTGTCCCTGCGCCGATACTCACCCAAATATTCACCGGCGTGCCTTCTGGAACCGACTCTCCGGCCGCGGGATCTTGCCGGATCACCGTCCCCTCTGCCTGCGGGCTGGATTCGTAAATCGTATCAACCACCGTTAGCCCCGCCGCTATAATCGCTGCGCGGGCTTCCGCCTCCGTCATCCCCACGATGTCCGGCACTGTACATTCGACCGTAACAGGACCAAGCGATTGCACCAGGCTCACCGCCGTGCCCACCTGCCTGACCTCGCCCCCAGCCGGCTCCTGGCTGATGATGCGACCCTTCTCCACCGTTGTACTGTTTTGGCCCGTCACCGCGCCCGCTGTGAAGCCCGCTGCCTCTATCGCATCACGCGCCGCTTGCAGCGTCATTCCCACAACATTCGGCACCGGCTGAGGGCCGGTCGGTTCTTCAATAGTAATGTAATTGGTGCGCGCCAGCGTGTCTTCGCCGGCCAGCGACCGCGCCGTCAGCGTTACCGTGTACGTACCCGGCAGGGTGTAGGCATGGTCCGGGTCGCGCAAGTTGCTCGTCCCGCCGTCCCCGAAACTCCATTCCCACGTGCTCACGCTCGAGGTGCCTGCCTGCGTCAAATCCGTAAACTGGATCACCTCATTCTTCTGCGCACGCACCTTGTTCGCATAAAAATTCACGTTCGGCGCAACCGGCAGTGTGGGAGGCGCTACCCGGCATTCCGTGCTCACGATGTACGGCGCCGGCTGACCCTCCACGATCATCCCGCTGTCAAATTTGAACTGGATGAAAAACCCCGTCCACGCCGTCGCCGACCGCGTTGGCTCCGCTATGTACAGGTTCACGCCCGACGGCTCCAGCGCCGTCGACGTCCAAACCGGCGGGTTGGGCTGCACGTCCGTGTTGTTCCGGAAATCACGGGTCGGCGACGTCGCCGTCCATAACAACACCGCCTCCGGAGTCGTTTCCGTATGCGCGGTGATCCGCGTATCTTCCGCCACCCACGACAGGACCGGCAGGTCCCGCTGCTCGACAACGCCCTTGTACCACGGCACCAGCGACGATATCACGTTCTGGTAGCCGCCCATGCCGTGGTTGGTGTTCGGCGCATACGTGATGTGGTTCATGCCCAGAAGGTCGTGAAAATAAAATTGGGCGCTGTCCGGAAGGAAGAATTCATCGCCCGTCGAATTGATCATCAGCTTGGGCATGATCAACCGCTCCCGGTACTCGTACGGATCCACGATCTTCAACAGGGCCTGGCCTTCATCGGAATCAAAGTGCTCGAAAATGAACAAATCAACGTAGTCTTCGATGGCCTCACTGTAAAACCCGTACGACGTCCGGTGGTGGTCCATCTGGGCGTCCATGTTCAACACGTCGATCACGATCGGTGCTATCGCACGCACCCGATGGTCGTACACACCCGTCAGCCACGTTGTCCACCCCCGTTTCGAAGCGCCCGTCACCACAAAATCTTTTATCGTTACGGGCGTGGACAGCTTTTTCATGAAGTCCTGCACCGTGTCCATCGCACGAACCGCGCTTTTCGCCATCGGCAACAGAAGCGGCCACGTCGGGTCCGGCTCACCCGCCGCATACGTCTCAAAAAACTTGTTGTACGTATAGGCGATGATCTCGTCTTCATCCCGGCCCACGTCTACGTAGCGATCGTCGAATTCGTCCGCGAACTTCAGGTTCTCGCTCGGTACCTGGTTCAGCACAACCACCACCGATCCCGTGTCTATGGCCACATGCGCCAGTGTTTCGTCTATGGTCGAGGGCGTCGGCGAACCCGCCTGAGCGTCGGCATTGTCTCCGCCCGATACCATCAGCAGCGCCGTATTATTGGTGATGTTCGGCGGCACGAGCAGCGTCACCCAGTGTTTCCAAAGCGGCGGTGTGACCTCTTCCTCCGTCCTCCACTGCTGCGACGTCATCAAAAGAATGTAGCCGGTCACCCCGTAGTTGTTCACCGTCCGCTTGAGTTCGTACCGATAATTGGCATCGGCCCGCCGCATAAAGTCGTCCAGAGGCCGGCGCTCAAACACGCTGATCAGCCCCGCTTTGGTCGCCGTATGCGATTCAATCGCCGTCGACACCGTCAGCTTCACGGAATACGTGCCCGGCGCCTGGTACTTGTGAATAGGCTGCGTACCCGTGCTGGTCGTTCCATCGCCAAAATCCCATTCGCGGCTCGTAATCGGCATGCTCCCGAACAGCGACGTGTCCGTGAAAATTATCGTGTCATCGACCAGCGACCGTGTCCGGTTTACGGTAAAATCCGCGGTCAGCGGCGCATAAACGGCCACCACGTCTTGCCCCGTGGTCGAGGTGCCATGATCCGTCGATACCGTCAGGCTCACCCGGTACGTGCCCGGCGACGTGTACATGTACTTCGGGTTCCGCTGGGTGCTGATGTTCAACAGACCACCCGGGTCCCCAAAGTTCCAACGCCAATCCGTGATCGGCTTCGAACCCGACATCGACACGTCCGTGAACTGTATGTACTGGTTGACGTACGGCGACCCATAGACAAATGCCGCCACCGGCGCCACCTTGCTCTGCACAAAAACATAGTTCTGCTTCGTCTCCGTGTGGCTGCCGTAATCGTTGCCCACCGTAAGCGACACCGTGTACTTCCCGGCCGCCTCATAGGTGTGGTACGGGCTGGGGCTCGTGCTCGTACCCCCGTCACCGAATGTCCATGCCCAACTCTTTATCTGCCCAAGCCCCGACGAGGACCGGTCCGTAAATTTGACCGTCTCCCCCTGGAAAAGAGTCAGCGGAGTCGCCGTAAAATCCGCTATCGGCCCCTGGCCGCCTGCCAGAATGTAATCTTTCCGAACCGCGGTTTCAGTCCGGTTGGCCGTACTGACTTTCAGAGAAACCTGGTACGCCCGTTCCTGATCGAAAATATGGGTGGGATTCTGTGCCGCGCTCTTGGTGCCGTCCCCAAAATGCCATTCATGCGAAGTCACCGGGCCTTCCGCCGATTGCATAAGGTCCGTAAATCTCACCAACTCGCCAGGCTGCGGCGAACGGTTGTCCGCCGTAAAGTCGGGAACCAGCAATGCGTCCGCGTACACCTGAACGGTCTCGGCCACCGCACCCGGAGATTCAACCACCACCGCACCCCGGTTCGGCCCC
>JAPLKX010000013.1 GCA_026387845.1 Candidatus Hydrogenedentota bacterium
GCAAGGTTCGGCGCAGTCGGGCGGCCATATCCATATGCCTCCAGGTGGTCCGCCCGAAGGCAATCGATTACGTACAACACCACGTTGGGAAGCCGCCGGCTATCCTCGCCCTGTTCGGGCTGCTCGTACCGCTCGAACACGGCCGGATTGCTCCACAACGCCACCTGGCCCGTTCGCGTGTTGTATGAAATCAGAGACAAGTCAACCTTCCGCCCCGCGTATTTCGATAAATCAACCTCGACGTCGTCCCAGTGCGCCGGGTCATCCACCGCCTTCGTAAAAACCGTCTCTACTTGTCCGCCCACCTCGATCACCAGTTGAAACGTCACAGGGCTTTTCGGCTCCACAACGCTCAGCCCGGCGCTGAACACGGCCCGGTCCGGCAGCCGCAAACGGTATCGCAACGTGGCCGGGCAATGATTGAACAGGCAAGGCCGAAGCCGATTATCCACCGAATAGTGAAGCACTCCCATCGTCGCCTGGCCAAACGGCGCACGCCGATCCACCAACTCGATCGACTCGATCTCGATCCGTCCCGCCGATAGCACCTGAAACAGTATCTGGTCAATCTCCCAATGCCGCCACGTCCGCACCTTCGTCATTTGAAGGTTGTATGTCAAAAGCTCGTTTTGCTTCGGTACCTTTATTTTCAGTGTCCGGAAATATTCGACTTCCCCGCCCGTCGGTACCCAGTTCAAAACGACGGACTCGGTGCCGGTTAATTTCATTTTCAGCACAATCGTGTCCGTCGTGTACCCCGGGATTTTCAACCCCTTCGGGCTTTCCAGGAAGTCGGCTGCATCCGCGGAAAACACCAGTCGTGATTCTGATTCCTCCACCGTCGACGCCCCCGTCCGGCTCGTCCAGCCCCCCGTCAAGCTCACAAACCGCCTTTCGCCTTTCGGTTGGCCAGCCGGACCATCCACCGATACCACGTTGGTGAAATTGTCATCAAACCGGTAATAACCGTATTTGCCTGAACATCCACCTAGCACCCCGACCAATACGACCAACGGCGCCAACCGTAGAAGAAAAACACGAAACTCAAGTTCCATCCGACTGCTGCTTCTCCGGAAATTAAACCGGGCTAAAATGCCGTACCGCCACGATTCCTTTATGTGCCGATTCGGAGATATCCCTTATGGCCCCACCTGTGACCGCCACAGGCTCATTGCCACTCAGTGTAGTAATCCTTGGTGATCGAGTCAATGCCGTTCCCGTTGCGTCGGTTTGCTCTCCCGCCAACAATGTGTCGCATGGCTGGATCCACACATAGCCGTTCTGCATCATTCGCATCTCCATAGCCGGCCAAGCGGTTGAACACGGGCTGACGCAACGGCGCTGTCAGGATATCGTCTCCGGTCCGCCAGAAGGGCCTTGTGGCGCGAGACGGGGAAAGGTACGTAAGAGGGAATTGACGCGGGTAGGATTGCGGGTGTACTGTGGTGGTTGGATATGACTTGAAACGGAGGGGGGGTTTAGATGGCGACGTTTGTCTATGAAGCGATGCGCGAGCCGGGCGAGGTGATCAAGGGCGAACTCGACGCCGAGGACGCCACGGCCGCGGCCTCGTCGCTAATCGGCCGCGGGTACCACGTGATCCGCGTGAGCGCCGGCGACAAGAGCGGGAAGCTCATCGAGGTGCTGACGCGTCTTTCCGGCCTCGGCGAGACACGCGACGAGATCC
>JAPLKX010000393.1 GCA_026387845.1 Candidatus Hydrogenedentota bacterium
CATCGACAAGGACACGACGACGATCGTCGAGGGCGCCGGGGCCAGCGACAAGATCATGGGCCGGATCAACCTGATCCGCAGGCAGATCGAAGAGACCACGTCGGATTACGATCGCGAGAAGCTGCAGGAGCGGCTGGCAAAACTGGCGGGCGGCGTGGCGGTGATCAACGTGGGCGCGGCAACCGAGATCGAGATGAAAGAGAAGAAGGCGCGTGTCGAAGACGCGCTTCATGCCACGCGTGCGGCGGTCGAGGAAGGGATTGTTCCGGGCGGCGGTGTTGCGCTGCTGCGTTGCCAGGAAGTCGTCGAGAAGATGACGCTCGAGGGCGACGAGGCGGTGGGTTCGAAGATTGTTGTGAGAGCGCTCGAGGAGCCGCTTCGTCAGTTGGCGTCGAATGCCGGCGCGGAAGGCGCGACCATCGTGCAGAACGTCCGGTCCAAGCGGGGCCCGTATGGCTATAACGTCGAAACCAACGAGTACGAAGACCTGCTCAAGGCGGGCGTGATCGACCCGACGAAGGTGGTGCGGTCGGCCCTGCAGAACGCATCGAGCGTTGCGGGCTTGCTGCTGACTACCGAAGTCCTGATAGCCGAAATCCCCGAGCCCGAGAAGGCGCAGGCCCACCCGGGCGGCGGCATGGGCGGAGAAGGAATGTATTGATAGAAGCGAGTTGAAACACGAGCCGGGGCGCCGAGTGAACGTTGGGCGCCCCGGTTTTTTTCTTAATCGGACGGATCGGACGGATCGGACGGATTGAACCTATTGGGCGTCCTGCCCGAGCCACTGCTGCACTTCGGCCTGGATTTTTTCGCGGATCGGGTTGAGGAGGCCTTTGAGGGTGAGGATCAGGCCGATCCCGATCAGGTGACGGCGGGTTTGAGGCAACCTTTCACTGGCCGGCCCCCCGGGTTATTGGCGAATCGTGTATGTGGGGCGGCCGGACTGTTCTTCGTTCAACGGGCATGAAGCGTGTTGGCCGCAACAGCCGCCGGTTTGGGCTCTGGCGGCGTCGGGATCGAACGAGTGGCTGCACCGGTTGCGTTCACCGAGGGTATTGTGAGCGAGCCGGTCGATGCCCACCCAGACGAGTACCATCACAAAAACGGCCGCGATGGCCGTGAAAACTGTTAACAGCGTGGCAAGCATGCCAAACCTCCCATCAGGTAATTATAGCATACGGGCCGCGAAAAGCAGGGACAGTTGGTCATGAGGCCTTGCCTCTCCCGTAGGCGATGAAAATGGCGGCAGCGCCTGTGGGGCCGCGAAAAGCGGGGACAGGCACGCTTTTTTCAAACTACCGAAAAAGGCGAGCCAGTCCCCGTTTTTCGCTTAAGTTAACTTGAAATCACGGGCATCGCGAGGGCGGCTGATTGCTCATCCGCCGAGGCCGGTGAATCCCATGAAGGCGAGGGAGAGTACGCCGGCGATGAGGAGTACGATGGCGGTACCTCGGGCGATGGATGGGACGTCGTTGAGGTTAATTTTGCTGCGGATGCCTGACATGATGATCAGGGCGAGGGTGAATCCGAGGCCGGAGCCGAGTGTGAAGAAGAAGGATTGGACGAAGTTGTATCCGCGGGAGGTCTGTAGCATGGCGACGCCGAGTACGGCGCAGTTGGTGGTGATGAGCGGCAGGTAGATGCCGAGGGCGCGGAAGAGCGCGGGGCTGGTTTTTTTGATGAACATCTCGACGAGCTGGACCATGGCCGCGATGACGACAATGTAGGCGATGATCCGGAGGTATTCGGCGTTGAAATGGAGGAGCACGAGGTTGATGCCGTAGGCGAGGGACGAGCTGACGATCATGACGAAGATGACCGCGATGCCCATCCGTGAGGCGGTTTCGAACCTGTTGGAAACGCCGATGAATGGGCAGATGCCGAGGAAGACGCTGAGTACGAAGTTGTGGATCAGCAGGGCGTCGATAAAGATGAAAGCGGAGGATACGTTGTTCATTGTGGGGCGGCCTCCAGTTGGCCCGCCTCGGGGCGGGTAGCTTTGGCGCGTTTGTCTTTTCTTTCGCGCCACCATGCGAAAATGAGCAGCCAGAACGCGAACGTGAAGAACCCGCCGCTGGGCAGCAGGAAAATCACCCAGGGCTGGTAGTTGGCGCCGAACAGCGGGTATCCGAGCAAGGTGCCGGCGCCCAGGATTTCACGGATGGATCCCATGAAGAGGAGCGCAATACTGAATCCGAAACCCATGCCGAACCCGTCGAGGATCGACCGGAACACCCCGTTTTTGTAAGCAAACGCTTCGGCTCTTGCCAGGATGATGCAGTTGACTACGATGAGGGCGATGAACGGTCCCATGGCCTGGTAAATGGGAATGCTGACGGCCTTGACGGCGTAATCGACGACGGTGACGAAGGTGGCGATGATCAGGATAAACACGGCGATGCGTACTTCTTTTGGTGTAGTTTTCCGCACCAGCGAGACCAGCGCGTTCGAGCATACCAGCACGAAGATCACGGCGACGCTCATGGCGAGCGCGTTGCGCACGCTGTTGGTGATGGCCATAGTGGGGCACGTGCCCAGCACCTGCACGAACACGGGGTTCTCTTTCCACAACCCGTTGAGAAAGGTCTCCGAGGCCGGGGGCCCGGCGGCCTCCGGTGGACTGGCAGGCGGGGAGGGTTGATGTTGGTGGGCTGTGCTCATGAGGCGCCTTTCCGGATTTGGTCGAGATTGCGCTCGATAAGGGGAACCATTTTTTGCGCACTCTCGTTGATGATTCTGCCAACGGCATTGGACGACACGGTCGCGCCGGATATGCCGTCGATTTCCCAAGGGTTGGCTTTAGTAGCGTGTTTGACAGTCTGTATAGGATGGGCAAGGCCGGGATTTGCGGGCTTGGCTTCGAGTTCGTTGAAGTTGGCGAGGAAATTGGGGTCTGTCCCTATTTTATCGCCGAGGCCGGGGGTTTCTTTTGCGTCGATTAGTTTGAACCCGATGATGGCCTGGCGTTCGGGCGAGTAGGCGTACATGACGCTGACGAGGTCGGCGTAGCCGGATCCTGCGGCTTCGATGGCGACGCCGAGGAGTTTCCCGGCGCCGTCGTACACGGCAAACAGCTTGGGGTCGCTGCCGCCGACGCCGGTGACAGGTTTAATCTCGCCGCCGGGTTGAATGGCGAAGATGGTATTTTGCTGGCCGCCGGGGACAACCTGGCTGACGGCTTCGTTGGTGATGATGGCGAGGTTTCGTGCGATGGGCAGGGCGGTGGACGTGTAGGCGAAGACGATGATGATGCCGCAGATGGTTGAAACGATGCTCAACACGCCGATGATGTAGAGGCTGCTCGAAGGTTTTTCTGCGGTCAATGCTTGAACTGACGCGGTCATTTGGTTGCTTCCGTTTGCTTTGCGGTTTTTTGCGGGAAAAGACGTTTACGGGGCGCGCCGTATATGCGTGGCTGGGTGAGGGTGTCGATAAGCGGGGCGACGCCGTTGCCCAGGAGGATGGCGTACATGACGCCTTCAGGCAATCCGCCTTTGAGCCGAATGACGACGGTTACCGCGCCGATCAGAACGCCGTAGATCCAGATGCCGCGCGGGGTGGTTGGCGAGGTGACCATGTCAGTCGCCATAAACACGGCGCCCAGCATCAGGCCGCCGCTGAACAGCATGAAAAACGGGTCGGGGTATTTGCCGTGGCCGGCCAGGTAAAAGGCGCCGCTGAAAATGAACACGCTGCCGAGCACGGCGGCGACGATGCGCCAGTCGAGCATCCTGCGCACGGCGAGGTACGCCCCGCACAACAGGATCAGCAGTGCCGCGGTCTCCCCGGCGGACCCGGACGTCATTCCGAACAACAGGCGTAGGTTGTCCGTGTCGATATGTTGGAATTTGAGCAGGGCCAAGGGGGTGGCTCCGGTGAACCCGTCGACGGCGCGGGCGACGTAATCGGCGACGGGGGCGGGTTGCATGAACGGCGCGGCGAGCGTGGACGGGACGGTTTCGATGAACCTGCCGGGGACGAAGGCGGGCGTCCAGGTGGTGATGGCCACCGGGAACGTCGCCTGCAAGAAGGCCCTGCCTACGAGGGCGGGATTGAAAATGTTCACGCCGAGCCCGCCAAACACCGCCTTGCCCAGCGCTACGGAAATAACTCCGCCCACCGCGGCCATCCACAGCGGGAACCCCGGGGGCAGCGTCAGGGCGAGCAGGAGGCCGGTGACGGCCGCGCTCCAATCGCCTAAAGTGTTGTCGCGGCGTGACATGCGGGTGAAGACGAACTCGGCGGCGACGCTGGCGGTCATGCCGGTGAGAACCAGCAACAATGCGCTGACACCGAACTGATAGGTTGAAAACGCCACCACGGGCGCCAGCGCCATTACCACATTTCGCATGATAATATCCGTTGACACGGGCCGCTTAAGGTGGGGCGAGGAGTACAACTCGAATATGCGCTGCGGTTCAGCCATTAGCGGGGGCTTTCTTTTCCCGGTTAAGCGCCTTTGCGACGCGGAAATACTGCACCAGCGGGATGTTGGATGGGCAGACGTACGTGCAACATGCGCACTCGAAACAATCGTTCAGGTGGTACTGGTCTTCCATGCGCTTGTACTCGCGCCTGCGCGCCATATCGCCCATCAGGGAGGGGTTGAGCGACACGGGACATGCCTCGACGCACTGACCGCACTTGATGCAGGGGTAAATTTTGTTTGGCCGTGCGGCGGTTTCCTCTTCGGTAAGCACGATGATGCCGCTGACGCCTTTGGTAACGGGCACGTCGAGCGATGCCACGGACAGGCCCATCATTGGTCCGCCGAGTATGATTTGGCGGGCGTCCCGGTTGAGGCCGACCTGGTCGAAGATGTAGCGCAACGGCGTGCCGAGCGGGACGAGGTAGTTTCCGGGTTTTTGGACGCCGGGCCCGGTGATGGTGACGATGCGCTCGATGAGGCCGCGGCGCCTGGGCATGAGTTCGGCGAGTTGGGCGAGGGTGGCCACGTTGAACACGCCCACGTGCACATCCACCGGGAGCCCGCCGGACGGTACCTCGCGGCGCAGCAGGGCTTTGATAAGCATTTTTTCGGCGCCCTGGGGATACTTGGTTTTGACGGGCTCGACCCGGATGGGCGCGTTGCCGTTGAGTTTTGCGCGCAACGCGTCGATAACGTCAGGCTTGTTATCCTCGATGCCGATGATGGCTTCGCGTGCGCCGGTGGCCTTAAGGGCGATGGCAATCCCGCGGAACAGGTTTTCGTGCTGTTCGAGCATGAGCCGGTGGTCGGTGGTCAGGTAGGGTTCGCACTCGCACCCGTTGGCAATGACGGTGTCGACGGTTTTGCCCTGTGGCACGGCCATTTTGACGTGCGTGGGGAACGCTGCGCCGCCCAGCCCGACCATGCCGGTGTCCTGGACGGCGGCGACGATCTGTTCGGGCGTCATGGCGTCGATATCGGCTTCGCCCGTATAGAGGATTTGCTGGGTGGAGCCGGGGTAGGGCTTGATAATGATGGCGGGGGCCATGTGGCCGGTGGCCGTGACGGCCTTGTCGATTCTTGCGACAACACCGGTGGCCGGGGCGTGCATGGGCACGGACACAAACCCGCCGGGGGCCGCGATGGGTTCGCCGCGGACCACTTCCTGGCCTTTGCGCACAATGGGTCGGGCGGGCGCCCCGAGGTGCTGCAGCAACGGCACGACCAACTCGGGCGCGAACCCGAGCCGCTTGACCGCCAGGTCTTTAGTGGCATCCTTATGTTCGGGCGGATGCACGCCGCGCCCAAACGTCTTGACTCTTCTTTGAATCATTACTTCAGGCAACTACTTCACCCTGCAACTTCTTCACTCCTAAGGGGCGGCGACCTCTCCATGCCGCCACACCTCGTTTTGTACTCGATGTAGGTCCCATCTCTGAATGGGACCGGACTGGTGAGTCGTCCGGTCCGAATCAGAATTCGGACCTACACTTGGTTGTTAATTCAGTTTTTCTCCGCGCTTGACCAGATCGGGGTCGTTTTGTTCGGCGGGATTTGCGGGGGTGCCGGGTTTGATAGCCTTTCCGGGGCAACTTTCGGCGGCCTTAACGATATCTTTGTACGGCCCGCCTTTGGGGTCTTTGACGACGGCGACGCTGTCGTCGCTCAGGCCGAAGATGTTCGAGTTGACATCGACGCACACGCCGCAGCCGCTGCAGTCTTCTTTGTTGATGGTGGCGGCGTTGAACCCGTTTCCGCCGCCTGGGGCTTGTTTGGCGGCCGGCGCGGGTTGGGGCGCCGCGGGGGATGCGGCTTCAGCCGGCTTGGCGGCCACGGCGGGGGCCGGCTTCTTGCCCGTCAGGGACCTCAGCAGCTTCCAGAAGTCCCTGCGCTCTTCGCAGGCCTTCACGACCGGCTGGGCAACGATGAGCCTGCCGAGCGTGTGGTTCTTCTCAACGACCCACACGTATGGGAATTTGCCTTTGCGCTGATCCTGGGGCAGTTCGAGGAACTCGGCAATCGGCGCCATGTTTTGGTTCCAGGTGTCTGCGGGGGCTTTCTTGAACTGTTTGCGGAACCTCGCCTCGGTAACGGCGAAATCGGCAAAGGTGAGCGGGAGCGTCATCTTGGCCGGCTTGTTTTCGGCATCGACGTAATCGATGGTGTAGGTGGGCCAATCCTGATCGGCTTTGGGGTTGCCGCTGATGTCGAGGCATTCCTCGAACGTGACGCCCTTGTCCGGGTTGAACCGGTACAGCGGGAAGGCTCGGGATTCGAGCGCCAGCTTGGCCTGTTGCTTGGCCACGTCGTCGCCGATGCCGTGTTCGGGCATGCATGGCGTGTAGACGTTGAACAGTGCGGGATGCCGGGAGTTCAGGCCCTGCACGAAGCTCTCGATCAGGTGCGACGGGTTCGAGAGGTTTCCGTTGAGGACGTAACTGGTGCGGTGGGCCATGCAGATGAGGGCCATTTCCTTGCGGATTTCTTCCTTGCCCTGGAACGCCTTGCCGTACTCGGCCATGTCGGAAATCTGGCCGGTGAACCCGGAGGTGCACGCCTGGCCGCCGGTGTTCGAGTAGACCTGGGTGTCGACGATGAAGATTTTCACGGGCTTGCCCGACATCAGCACACGGGACACGTTCTGGAACCCAATGTCAAACATGGCGCCGTCGCCGCCTACCGCCACGACGGGCGGGCACAGCAGGTATTCGTCGTCGGTGAAATTGCGCCAATTGAAGTAGGTAAAGAAATTGTCGTGTTTGGCGGGGTCATATTTGCCCTCGAGTTCGAGTTCGGCAACCCGGATCGCGCGGAACCCGTCGGCCATCTTGACCATGTGGCCTTCAAACACGCCCATGGCCATGGACGAACTGTCCTGGAACAGGTGGTTGGTCCACGGGAACGGGTAGGGGTTGTAGGGGAACGTCGAGCCCCACACGGAGGTGCAGCCGGTCGAGTTGATCATGCCCATGCTCGACCTGCCCTTGCCGGTGACGCCGGTGGCGTAACACCACTTGAGGTGCTTGAGCTTGGCCAGCGAGGTCGTCACGCGGCGGAGCCACACGCTGTCGATGGGCGTATTGAGCTTCTGTGCGTCGAGCGCGGCGGAGAGGTTTTCGAGCGTGAGGTCTTTGCCTTCGAGCGACTTCATGGCCTTAGTGATTGCGGGGGTGTCGCTGGTATCCATGGAGTCGAACAGCTTTGCGCGGATATGTTCTTCGAGCTTCTTGATCAGCTCGTCGACGCGCTTCATTTGCGCATTTACGCGGGGCTGCATCAGGGCCTCGACGGTGGCGGTGAACAGGTGGAGCACGGTTTTCTCGCCGCAGCCCACGCAGGCGCCGTCGCCGCCGACCATGGCGGTGTATGTTTTCTTGTCGAGCAGCATCGATTCGAGCGTGCCCTTGGCCTGGTTGAGGTCTTCATAGAGCATGTACTCGGGCCGGGTGGTGGGAAGCTTCATCCAGAATTCCCAGGCGCGCCGCATCGCTTCGATGGTCTCGGGCGTCTGGGTGACCGGTCTCAGGGCGAAATGCGGGCAGACGCGGACGCATTCCATGCAGCCTTTGCACGAACTCGGGTTGAGCGTAATCGACAGCAGCCCGCCGGCGCCCTTGGCCTTCTTTTCCTTGACGCGGAAGTAGGGTTTTGTGACCGAGAACTTGAACGAGGCCAACTGGCCCGCGAGCAGGTCCATTTCTTTCTGGAGCTGGGTCTTTTCTTCGCCGGCGAGGGAGGTTTCGGCCATGGTGGCGGCGATCGCCGTTTTGAGGTGGTTCGGGAACGGGTCCTTTTCGGTTCCCGCGATGATTGCGTCGCGCAGCTTGGCTTCGAGCGTCTTGAACGACTTGCGCAACAGCTTGACGGCGTGCCCGTCTTCCTCGAGTTGCTTGGCGGCGGTTTCGAGCACGTCGGACAGCGTGTTGACCAGCGGCGGCAGTGCGCTGTCGGGGCAGATGGTCCAGCATGCGGCGCAACCGACGCACTTTTCGGCATCCCACTCGGGGTGCTCGAACCGGATCTGGGTCATGTCGCGGATGATGCCGGTCGAGACCGGTATGCAACTCAGCCCAATGAACGGGTCGGTCAGGTTGTCGTTGCCCTTGCCCGTAATGTAGAAATTGGCGGTCTGCTCCCAGAACCGATGGATGTCGGTGTTGGGCATGCCGCTGGTAGGCTGAATTTTAAGCATGGGGGGGACGTCCGCCTCGTGGCGAACAGGCGCGCCGGTGTCCTTGCGCAGGGGTTTCTCGACGATTTCGTGTACCTCGGTGTATCCGCGTCGCACGACACGGACGTTGTCTTCGACGATCCTCGCGCCCTTGGCGCCGAACTTGTGCTGAAGCTGGTCCGTGATGGCCTTGAACAGGGTTTGTTCGTCGAGGTTGGCGTTGGCCGCGGTCGGGGAGGCTTTGAAAAACGCGCCCTGGAATGCGTTTCCCTGCATCCGGAACTGGAGTTCGGGGTCGCTGGCTTCTTCCCTGGCAATCTTGAAGGCATCCAGGTAGAAGACCTTGATGTCGTTGTCGATGATGATTTTCTGGAACTGGCCGGGGATTCGGTCCCACACGGCCTTGGCCGAGCCCAAGTCGCTCTGGATGATGAACACGCCGCCCTTTTTCAGGCCGGCAAGTGGGTTCGAGTGGCCGAACACGTTGGGATCGGGCGACAGCACGAGGTCAACGTAGAAATACTCGCAGTTCATGCGGATGGGTTCGGGTGCGGCCGCCAGGTAGTAGGTCGTTGGCTGGCCTTTTTTCTCGGACCCGTACTTGGGATTGGCCTTGATGTGGTAGCCTAGCAGGTCGAACATCGTCATGGCGAGGTTTTTGCCGGTGGTGATGGCGCCCCACCCGCCGATCGAGTGGAACCGGACCGTGATCGAGTTTGGCGGCATCAGGTTGGGGTTTTCGCTGCCGTGTACGGCAAGGTCTTTCACATTGGGGTAGCCTTCGAGGATCTTTTGCTGGTGCAGTTCCTGCTTGGGCGTAAACGCCTTGTCGTGAATAAAATCAATGCCCAGGTAGAAGAACTTCGTCTTCTTGCCTTGGGGCAGCATGTTTTCGACGGCGCCGATGATGCCTTCGGCCTGGAGGTCTCGACTGCCCATGCCGAACGAGCCCGAGTACAGCAGCGGCGCGTCCGCCGCCTTGGCGTACGATTCGAGAGCGGGGAACGGTTTTTCTTTGCCGGGGCCGTTTTCGAGGCACTTGTTGAGCGAGGCGCGGATCTCGCGCACCAGCGGCAGATCGACGGCAAGCGGCTGGTCGGTTCTCTCGAGCACCACGACGCCCTTGCGGCCTTTGAGAAACTTGCCGATCAGGTCGCTCGGGAACGGGCGGAACATCGTGGCGTTGAGCACGCCCACTTTAATGCCGCGCTTCTCGCGCATGTAATCGGCGACGACTTCGGCGCTGCTCACAATGCTGCCCTGGCCCACGATGAGGTAGTCGGCGTCGTCGATTTTGTACGGGGTGACGCGGAAATACCTTCTGCCGGTAAGGGCGTAGAACTCGTCGAAGCACTGGTCGGCGAACGCCTCGATGTGGTCGAAGAAGTAGGGCCGCTGTGCCGCGACGCCCTGCATGTAGGAGTCCTGGTTTTGGACGGTGCCGGACATGACGGGGTTGTCCACGTCCCACAATTCGGGGATGCGGCGGCGCCTGGGGCCGAACATCATGGCCTGAGCGGGGGTCGGGGAGTCGATGATGTCGTCGGGCGAGCCGAGGTATTCGGCAATGAGTTCGCGCTCGGGAATCATGAGCGATTCGATCAGGTGGGTGGTAAGGAATCCGTCCTGTGCGACGGCGCCGGGATTGAGAGACAGCTCGGCGATCTTGTGGGCGATGATGTTGAGGTCGGCGACTTCCTGGGCGCTCTTGCCGAACACCTGGAAGAATCCGGTGTCGTCGATGCAGTGATAATCGTCGTGGCCGGCGTGGACGTTGAGCGAGTGCTTGGTAATGGCGCGGCACCCGATGTTCAGGATATACGGAAGCCGCTTGCCGACCGCCGCGTAAAGCGATTCGTGCATGTACGCGATGCCCTGGCCCGACGAAAAGTTGACCGCCCGCAGGCCCGTCATCGACATCCCCGCAGTGACCGCGGCCGCGGCGTGCTCGCCTTCGGGCTCAATGAAGATCAGCGGGCGGCCGGAAATGTTGATGTGGCCCTTTGCGGTTTCCAGCGCCCAGTATTCGCCCATTTGCGTGGACGGCGTAATTGGATATGCGCCGGCCGCATCGCTCGATTCGCGCTCGCACATGATCACGGCGGTGTTGCCGTCCATGGCGTCGCGCGTGCCAGGATACTTGAACTGTTTCTTGTCCTCTTTGCTCATTGTGTGGCTTACGCTCCACATCGCGCGGGCCGCCCTGACCCGTGCGCGTTATTGTCTACAGTCATCCCCGCTCGATCGCGGCGTTCTCCTTCCGGCGGCTGCAGACAGCCAAAAATGCCCCTGGGCATTTATGTCAACTCACGCCCGCCAACTCCACCCGCACCACTTGCTTCGCTTTCTGGCCTTTGATGGGGCCCTTTTCCGGGTCCATCCAGACAATCGCGCCGGTCGGGCAACGCTGGATGGCGTCCAGCGAAGCAAGGTCATTTTTGCTGTAGTCGATCGTGGCCAAACCGTCCACGATCGATATCAAACCTTCTACCGCATCGCGGGCGCACCGCCCGCAACCCGTACAAGCCACCTCGCACTCCGCCTCCGCCACCTTCCCCACCTGCTGGTTCTTGCACGCCACCCAAAGCCGGTGGTCGGCCTCGTGCAGCGAGAATAGCTTTTTAGGGCAGGCAACGACGCACTCGCCGCACGCGGTGCATTTGTATTCATCTACCACGGGCAGATGGTGCTTGTTCAGCGTGATCGCGCCGAACGGGCACGATGCCGCGCAGTCTCCAAGCCCAAGGCAGCCCCACGCGCAACCCTTGCCGCCCCCGCCCACCAGCGAGGCCGCCCGGCACGATTGCAGGCCCCGGTACAGTGCCCTTCGGCGTGCGACGTGCCTCGATCCTGCGCAGGCCAGCCTCGCCACGCGTTTGGCGCGCACGTCCGCCTCGACGCCGAGCATGGCCGCCAGCGATTTAACGGTTTCGATGGAACTGGCGCTGCACCGGCCCGGAGTGACTACGCCCGTCACCAGCGCTTCGGCGAACGCCCGGCACCCCGGAAATCCGCATGCGCCGCAATTGGCATGGGGAAGCATGTTTTCGGCCGCTTCGATACGGGGGTCTTCAGCGATATAGAGCTTCTTGTTCGCCAGTGCCAGCATCGATGACAGCGAGAGGCCAAGTAAAGCCATAATGGCCCCCGCTACTACCAGCGCCGTCATATCAACTGCCCTTCTACTTTATTTAATGGGACAGGGGCCGTAAAAACGCAAAAGGGTTCCCTGTTGGTTCTTTCTACATCAATCAAATATACACTTTTATGGCCCGTAAATGCAAACGCGAATCGTCCGTTTTTGCCGCAGCAAGGGGTTGATCCCCGAAGAGTTTGGAAGGCGCTGCTAGCACCCCAATTTTACCATGTTTTGCCCCAAAAATCCCGCTGTTTGGACTGGAAAACGTTGCCAACCTTGGCGCTTCTTCCAAGAACAAAGGACAAAAGGGTCATAAGCGGCATAAGGCGGGCGCTGAGGGCAGCGTGCAACGGGGTGGGGTCGAGCTCCCGCTCGACCGTGGGGTTGCGAAACAGACCTTGGTTGTGGGCGCACCTCCGCCGCCACCCCCCGGTCGCGCGGGAGCGCGACCCCACCCCGTTGTGCCCAAAGCCTCATGGTTTAGCCGCGGCTATGCCGCGACGGGAGGAAGAAGGGTCATTTCTCCAGTGCTCGGCGGTATGCGGCCAGGGTGAGTTGAGCGGTTCTGCGCCAAGTGAATGTGGCGGCCCGTGCCAGGCCCGCCGCCACGAGCCGTTTTCGCAGTTCCTCGTCTGTGGCGGCGTCGCGCATAGCGGCGGCAAGTTGCTCGATGTTGAGCGGGTCGACGAGCAGGGCGGCATCGCCCAGGGCCTCGGGGATGCTCGAGCGGTTCGACGACACGACAGGCGTGCCGCAGGCCATGGCCTCGAGGGGCGGCAGGCCGAATCCTTCCCACAGGCTCGGCCAGACGAATACCCTGGCTGCGCCAAGCAGGGCAGGCAGTTCTTCGCCCCGGATGAAGCCGGGGAAATGGATGCGGCCGGCGTGTGGCGAGATTTTTGTGGCGTCTTTGACGGGCCGGCACTTCCAGCCTTCCCGGCCGGCTATCACGAGGTCGTAGGGAATCCCGGCGGCAATTTTTGACCAGGCCTCGATCAGGCGCACAACGTTCTTGCGCGGCTCGATGGTGCCGACGTAAAGGAAGAACTGTTCAGGCAGGTTGTAGACCTGGCGGGCGGTGGCCTGCTGTTCGGGCGTCGCCGGCTTGAACGGTTCCCCCACGCCCAGGGGAACAATGTCGATGCGTTCCTGCGGGACCTTCAACAGGGTGCTGAGATCGGTTGCGGTGGCGTAAGAGTCGGCGATGAGCCTGTCGGCGTGGCGGACACTTTTGCGGGCGGCGTATCTGTAGTAGGCAGCTCGGTTCCATCTGTACCAGGCGGGCTCGCGCAAAAAACTGAGGTCGTGTACGGTAAGGACGACTTTGGCCCGGCCGGATCGGGTCAGCAGCGGGCTGAAATTGGCCGGGTAATGCACGACGTCCGCCCGGGTTTCCCCGAGCATTGACCGGATTTTGCCGTGCCCCTGGTAGATTCTGGCCAGCGGCGTCTGCGCGTTAACGGTCACGAACGAGATGCGCATCTCCGGGCTGATGGCCGGGTGAAGCACGTGCGCCGGCCAGAGGACTGCCAGTTCCAAGTCATCGCCCAGCACCGGCAGCCAGCGCGCCAGCTCCATGATGTACCGGCCCGTCCCGCTGAGGTTGCCGGCCTGCAGGCCGTCGAGGAGGACGCGCATGGGCCGGCTCATCCCGCCACCCGCTTGTACACGTCGAACGTGGTGCGCGCGCAATCCTGCCACGAGAACTTCTCCGCCTGAACGAGCCCGCGCGCCACCAGGCTGTAGCGCATCGGCGCGTCTTCGAGGAGTTTTTTGATGCTGGCGGCGATATCGTCGGGGCTGGCCGGGTCGAAGTAGAGTGCGGCGGCGCCGGCGACTTCGGGGATGGAGGAGGTTTTTGAAGCGGCTATCGGGCATCCGCACGTCATGGCTTCGAGCAGCGGCAGGCCAAAACCTTCGTACAAACTGGGAAAGACAAAGAGGTCGGCGGCGGAGTAAAACCAGGCGAGGTCGCTGTGGTTTGAGACAAACCCGGTGCACACCACCCGGTCGCGCAAGCCAAGCTGATCGATCGACTTGAAAACCGGCAGGGAGTTCCAGCCGGGGCCGCCCGCGAGCACAAGGGTGTGCGGGATTTCCTTGGCGATCTGCGCAAACGCCTGCACGAGCGCGCCCAGGTTTTTCCGCGGCTCGATAGTCCCGACAAACAGCAGGAACGGTTGCCGGATCCCGTACAACAGATCGAGTTTTCCGGCGGCCTCGGCACGCTCGACCGGCTTGAAATCTTCGTCTACGGCTTCGTAAGCCACGACGACTTTCGCGGGGTCGGCGCCCAGCAGTTCGATGGTGTCGGCGCGGGTGGATTCGGAACACGCGATGACGGCGTCGGCCTCCCTGGCAAACCGGGCCGCATTTCTGGCAAACATCCCGGAAATCTTGGGGCTGCACAACTCCGGGTGCCGGATGAACGCCAGGTCGTGAAACGTGACGACCCGCCGTGCGGACCGGGCGGGCGGCAAGAAATAGTTGGTGGCGTGGTAGACGTCGATGCCGGGGATCAGCGACTCGATCCGGGGGAGGCGGAACCATTCCCAGCTTTTGTAGAGGGCCCGGGTGGGGATTTTCAGCCGCCGGCAAGGGAGCGACTCGAACCCGTCGAGGCGCGGCGGCGTCAGGCTTGCGGAAAACCCGGTGACGCGGCAGCCGTCCGACCGAAGCCGGTCGGAGCCGTCCGCCCCAAGGCTGTCGGAGAGCCGCAGCAGGTGTTTGAGCAGGTAATAGCAGTAGTTGCCGACGCCGGTCCGCTGCCCGGCCAAGGGTGTGATATCAAATCCCACGTGCATATGCGTTTATAGTGCAAGGGAAACCCCCGCGGCGTCAAGTTTGGCTTGGCGAGGTTCTGGCGTCACGAAATGGGACTACTGGGACAATTGGGACAGTTGGGACGATTGGGACAACTATTTCGCCATGATTAGGCGTCAGGGTGTTTTTACGCCGGGTTTGGAGGGAAGGACGTCGGTTAGTTTTTGCGCCAGGGTTTCGAGGCTGAACGGTTTTTGGATAAAGCCGGCGAAACCCTGGTCTTTAAACCGCCGGACGACCTCCTCCTCTTCAAACCCGGTCGCGAGCAGGATGCAGGCGTCAGGCCGGATCTGGCGCAACGCCAGAAAGGTCTGTTGCCCGTCCATACCGGGCATGGCGAGGTCGACGATGATGCAGCCGATGTCATCCGGCTGGCCGCTGAAAATTTCGACGGCCTCGGTTCCGTCCGCTGCCGCCAGGACCTTGTAGCCCAGGCGATTCAGCATCCTGGACACGACACGCCGGACCACTTCCTCGTCGTCAACGACCAGTACCGTGTACATGTTGTGATTTCCTGTTGCCGTTACCTAGCAACAAACGGGGAATCCGAGTTGAATTCCGCGGCGGCAGTGGCATAATAGGCAGCAAACCAAAACCTGGGGAGACAGAGCCAGTGAAACCGCCAGCCGTCGCCGTTCTGGATGTGGGAAAGACCAACAAGAAAGTGGCGCTGTACGACAGGACGTTTTCCGTGCTGGGGGAACAGCGGACAACGATTCAGCCGTTCGACCAGGCGGGCCTCGAGGTCGAGGATACCGTCACGCTGCTTAAATGGTTCCGTTCGGCCCTCGGCCACCTGGCGCGGGATGCCGAGGTGAGGAACATCGCCATCACGACGCACGGCGCGACGTTTGCCATGCTCGACGGGGACGGCCGGCTCGCCCATCCCGTAATCAGCTACACCGCGGAGCGCGGCGCCGAAGTCCAGGACGAATTTTACGAGACCTACGGCGACCGCGAGACGCTCCACGCCAAGACGTGCACGCCGGACGTCGGGTTTGCCAACGTGGGCAAGCAGATGTATTTCGTCAAGACGCGCCTGCCGGAAGTCTGGTCGCGGGTGCGGCACGCCCTGTTTTATAACTCCTACCTGGGCTATGAACTGACCGGCGGGATGGCCGTCGAACCCACGTATCTTGGGAACCATACCTACCTGTGGAACTTCCGCGAGAAGAAATGGAGCGAGGTGGGCCTTGATTTGGGCGCGGACCGGTTGTTCCCGAGCACTTTTGGCAGCCCGTGGTCATGCCTCGGTGCGGTAAGGCGGGAAATCGCCGTCGAATGCGGCCTCTCCCGCAACTGCACCGTGACGTACGGCATCCACGACTCGAACGCCAACCTGGTCCCGTACCTGTCGCAGGGCCATTCGGACTTCCTGCTGAACTCGACGGGGACGTGGTGCGTGATGATGCGCCCGTCGGACACGCTTGAGTTGACGCCGACCGAAATCCGGGGGCGCGTGTTCTTTAATCTGGATGTGTTCAACCGGCCGGTCCGGACGTGCATTTTCCCTGCGGGCATGGAATACGACACGTTCCGCGGTTTCACCAACCTGCCTGACCACTCGACTGCGGAAGTCGTGGGAGACGTCCTCGACGAGCGGAAGCTGTTCGTGATTCCGGGGGTTCTCCCGAGCGCATCGGCATTCCCGGGCGCCACGCCCCGCGTCGTGGACGGCAACTCGGTTTACGCCCTGAAAGACCTGCGGCAGGCGTCCAGCCCGCCGCTCGATTCCCTCGGCCAGGCATACAACGCTGCGCTGAACATCGCGCTCGCCATTGCCACCTCGAAGATGTTGACCACTTGCGGCGCGGGCGCTGGCACCACGGTCTTTATCGAAGGCGGGTTCGCCAAAAACACGGCCTACTGCCAGCTTTTGGCGGCATTGTGCCCCGAACAGACGTTTCTCATCACCAAGATGAAAGAAGGCACGTCGCTGGGCGCCGCCATGACCGGCTGGATGCTGGTGGAAGATCTGCCTCTCGAGGAAATTGGCAAGCAAGTCCACACCGAAACGGCGGAAGTAGAGCCACAGGATTTTCCGGGGATCGAGGAGTATGTGCAGGCGTTCCAGGAGCAGGCGGCGAAGTAGGCGCGGTCGTCTCGCCCGCGCCGTCAACGCCCCGGCCGATGTCTAAAGCACAAGCGTTATGATCGCAACAAGCCATAGATCGTTCGGCTTGATCTTTTGGTTTGGCTTTCTCCGTTGATACGATGCCCGTGATCTGGACGGCGCGGGCGAGACGACCGCGCCTTGTATGTTGGTATGCGGAGTTTGGGGATGAAAATGAGCCGGCGCAGTAGAAGTTTTCTTTTTGGTTCTTTTTCTTTTGTGGATGGGGGTGGATAAGTGGATAAACCGGTGTTTGCCGACACTATCGTGGGACGTGCCCCGAATGTACAAGGCTGGTCAGGTGGCCACAAAACTCGAGGGAGATTTTATCATGGACGAGAAGCAATTGTATTGGGTGGGCGTGGACGTGTCTAAGGACGACTTTGATGCGGCCGTGGTCGGCCCTGGGCAACATCCCAGCGCCGAAGTCATCCGGGGGCTGCCGGCGCAGACGTTCTGCCGCGACCCCAAAGGTGTCAAGGAATTTGTTCGGTGGCTGCGGGACCTGGTTCCTGCCTGCAAGCCCTTGGCGGCCCGCGTGGTGATGGAAGCGACCGGAGGTTATTCGATCGAGTTGGCGGCGATGATCAACAAACGCTGCGAGGATCTGTTCCCGTCGATCGCGAACCCTCAGTGGACCAAAGCGTTCCGCGACAGTCTGGGCCTGCGCAACAAAACGGACCGTCTGGATGCGCGCGCACTGGCTTTTTACGGGCTTAGCCACCACCCCGACCCTTACGAGCCCCTTTCGCCGGCGCAGGCGGAACTTCGCTCGTTGAGCCGCTGCCGCGGCAACCTGATCAACGACCGCGTGGCGCACCAGGCGCGGTTACAGCAAAAGCCGGCCTCGCCGGTCAGCCGCAACAGTTACAAGGAAGTTGTCGCTATGCTTAACAAACAGATAAACGAATTGGAGAAGGAAATGCTCCGGGTCATCCGGTCCGACGCGGACCTAAAGCGTGATTACACGCTGTTAGTGACCATTGCGGGCGTTGGCTTCGTCACGGCCGCCACGGTCTTGGGCGAGTTGGGCGACCTGCGCCGGTTTGGCAGCTCGCGCCAGATTGGAGCCCACGCCGGCGTCACCGCAAGCCATAACGACTCGGGAAAATCCACGCCGCCCGCGCATATGTCAAAAAAAGGCAATTCGCGGTTGCGCCGCGCCCTGTACATGGCTTCCCTTTCGGCCGCAAAATACAACCCCCACATGCAAACCGTGTATCAACGGTTGAAAGGCAACGGTAAGGCAAAAAAAGTCGCCCTGGGGGCTGTCATGAGAAAATTGATTGTGCTTATGAGGGCCATCATCGTTTCAGGCCGGCCCTACGACCGCAAGTGGAAAACTCAGTGCAAAAACGCGCCCGGCAATCTGCCCACACCCACAAAAGTAGCTTGACTTTCAACACACTATCTACTTGAGCCGCCGGGAATGTGATTGAACTCGGTAACATCGGTGCTTACCTTGTCGAAGCAAAAAGAAATTTCGCTCTGAGCTTTCGCCGAAGCGGCCGGGTTGTTGATGTCGGTAATGAAGAACCGCTCGATGCCTTCGCGCAACCGGTACATCGTTATGTTCCCATACACTTCAGCATAGGTATAGTCGTCGTCGATCGCGGTCTCCGCCTGGTTGACGAATTCGAAGAACCCCAGGTTGATGTGTTCCATCCCCGGGACGGGCGGATTCATGTTGGTGGGATCCGAGCAAAGCATCTGCGGCATTACCGCCCAGCCAAGGTACAGGTAGGACATCTCGTAGAACCGGCACGGGTCGATCGGATTGGCCGGGTTGTTCAACTGGTTAAACCGGCCGGTCTGGAATTTTGAGAACCCGTCCGGGTCCGACGCGCAGATGATCACCTCCGGGTCGGACAGATATTCCGGATACACCACGCTGCCTTGGAAGAAAAATCCCGCGCCCGGCTCATCGCAGATGCCTGTATCCGAAGAGCCCATATACTTGTTCGGGGGGAACTTTTGTCCTTTGGACTCATTCGCGTACATCTTGAAAACCAGGCCAAGCTGTTTGAGGTTATTGGCGCAGCTTGCCCTCCGCGCGGCCTCCCGGGCGCGGGCAAGTGCCGGCAGCAGAATGGCAGCCAGAATTCCTATAATGGCTATCACCACCAGCAATTCGATCAGCGTAAACCCTCTTTTTCTCATCGTCTCAACTCCTTTTCCCTTCTTGTTCCCTTTGATACCCTATGGCCGGCGCGGATGCAGCCCTGTAATTACAGGGCGCACGAAAACAAACCAGCCACCTCCTTCCCGGCCACTCTACATCGCTTGACCCGTTACGTCAAGCCCTGATTTTGACCATAAGCGAACACGCACAACCCGCAAATGCAACGCGCACCGGAGCAAGAACTCCGGCGCGCGATAAGTCGTTTGTGAGGCGCTTGGCAGGTTGGGGAATTACCGCCGCCGGCCCATCCCGCCCATCCCGCCCATACCACCCATACCGCCCATCCCGCCCATGCCGCCGCTCATGCCGCCCATCCCGCCGGTCATCCCGCGGCCGGCCACGTCTTGCGACGTAATAACCTTGACGTTACGCAGCCGTTGCATCTTGGCGGACTCCCGTTGCTGGCGCAGTTGGGCAATCTGCGCATTCCTCTGGATTTCAAAAAGGCGTTGCTGGTACGCAACAGGGTTGTAATTGGACTTCGACGACGTGACGGACGGCGCCGGCGTGTCGTACTCCCTTTCAACCTTCCCGATCGGTTTCAACGGAGTCCCAGGCTGGAACGACTCCTCGGTAGGTTGCGCCGTGGAATCGCCGGCTTCCGCCTGCACCGGTTCAGGAAGCCCACGCCGTTCCGCATTCTTTTTCTGCCACAGGCGATACAGACCGGTTCTGGCTTCCCGGTCTTGGGTGATCTCGACGCCCGAACCCTGGTCCAGCGGGACGTTGAGAATGGTGCCGTCTTCGGGGTTGCTGACATAATACATTGCGGCACCTTGGGTTACGTAGACATCCGTGTAGGTCGTGCCTCCAACCGTAATACTATCGGCCGCAGCCACGCCCGAAATCAAAATCAGGCTCAACCCTACTATGTTCCTGCGCATCCTCATTGCGCCCTCCCTTCAACCGGCTCTCCAGATAAAGTCAGAGCACCTCACAACTTACGCCACCTGGGAGTTGAGCACCCTCATACTTATCGCCCAAATCCCAGGACAAGAATTCAGCATAATTATACTACATTTTGCGAAAAACGAGCAATGCGATAAAAGAATTTATGAAAAAATTAGGGACAGACTACGAATTTTTTGCGTCTTGGGCCATCCTAAAACGGCTGCGATTCAAAAATTCGTAGTCTGTCCCTAATCTTTTTCCGGAACCCGTGGAGCGGCGCCGTGGCGAGCAGCCCAGTTCCCCCATCAAAATCTCTTTTAACGGGTCGCCCATCAATGTGCCGGAAACCCGTTTAGAGTTGCTCGATCCGGATGTTCTTGAACCGCACCTCGGAGTGGTCATCGTGGTTTTGCAGGCCGACATAACCTTTTGCGGCGCGGTCGAGCTGGGCGTCGACAACCTTCTCTCCGTTTATCTCGATGGCGACTTGTTTGCCTTTCGCGACGATGGTGACGGCGTTGAACTGGCCCGCGGGCCGCGCAAGGTTCTTGGATGGCGCAACGGCGTCGTAGATGGCGCCCGCCCCGCTTGTGGAAGGCGCCTGCCCGGCGCAATCTACGATCTGCATCTCGTACCCGGTGAACGCCGGGTTTTTCCCCTCAGCCGACCGGAAGAACACCCCGCTGTTGCCGCCGGAGTTGATGGCGTACTGGAATTCGAGCCGGAAATCAGCGTATTGCGAATTGGTGCGCAGCCACGAGCCGCTCTTCTCGGGGTTCGTTGACCAATCTTTGCCGTTGCGCCCGACCAGCACGCCGTTCTCCACGGCCCAGTCGCCCCCGCCAACCGCCGTCCACCCTTCGAGATCCTTGCCGTTGAAGATGGGTTGGACTTTTTCCTGCTCAGCAAAAATCGCCCGGAGCAGGTCACGCGTCTTGAGGATGGCATCAGGTTCATTTTCGGCGCCTTCGGGCTCCGACTCGACGCCGATCCGCATCATCCGGCGGAAATCGGTTTCCGCGCACTCGCCGTTCGCCGTAAACGTCACGGACTTTGCGCTCACGCCTTTTGCATACGGCATGAACGCCTCGACCGCGTCGTAGCGGTTGATGTTATCGGGGAAATTGCCGAAATCCGGCAGGATCCCGAAGTTGGGCTTGTTGACCGCCTGCATGACCGACACCAGCCACGCCGGGTCCGACGACGGCCCGCCATGGTTTTCAATAACCAGATTGAGCTTGCGCCCGGCCGCGTAATCCGACAGTGTCGAGCAACTGTCTACGATACGCGGCCGCAACTCGTCCGGCGACCCCTCGCCGCGCGCGTTCACACGAACCGTTTTGCATCCCAGGAACGCCGCGGCATCGAGCCAGGGGTAAGTCTTCTCGATGGCCTTTTGGCGCCGCGCGTCGACGGCGGTTGCCAGCGCGCCGTTGGTATCGAGCATGAGCAGGCCGATCGAGACCCCCGCGTCGCCGGCGACCTTCTTCAGTTCCGCGAGATAAGTTTGATCCTTGGCTTTGTCGGCAAAGAATTGGTCGACGAGTTCCACACAATCGATATCGTAGACTTCGCGGGCGACCCTTGGGAAATCCAGGTTGGAAAGTTTTTTCGCCCGGATGCTCTGGTTCAGCGACCATTCAGCAAGCGAAATCTTAAATGGGCTTTGGGACTGGGCGGACACGGTACGGAAGGCGCCTTTCGCCAAAGGTGAAAGCGCAGCGGCCATTGAGACAGCAAGAAACGTTCTGCGGCGCATGGTTGGTTCTCACTCCTTTAATCCCGATCGGTCGGATCGGTCGGATCGGTCCTATTGTTAAGCTTTCTTCAGTTGTTCTTCGGTGAGGTCGATCCATTCGATGCCGAGTTTTCTGAGCGCATATCCCACTTCTTTCCTGTGGTCGCCGTACGCCAGCATCCAGTGGAACCCCACCATAATCTCGGCCAGCTTGTCGCAGTCGCCTTCGATTTCGATGTCGGACTGGGACCTGCAAATGGCCATGAACGGATTGGCCTGGACTTTGCCGCGGAACCCGACCCACTTCTTGGCGTTGAAATCCGGGTCGATCATGGTGATGGTCTGCCCGATCTTGAACTCGACTTTGGGCGCGGCGCCGTAATCGGATTCGTAATGCGTGAGGATGTTCACCGGCTCGAGGTTCTTGCCGTCCATCCGCCGGGGGGCGGTGCAGTGGGCGACGGTGATAACGCCGTGGTGCGGGTAGGTTGGATCGTTGAGAAACACCGGCAGCCCGCAGATGTGGTGGAGCAGGATGCCGCTCGGGATCACAACGAAATCCGATTCGCAAAATGCCATGGCACCGCTGTCGTTGATGAGCGACAGGGGCATGCACGCCGTGGTTTCGGAAATCGGCATGATGGTGCTCATGCAGTTGTTGATCGTCATGGCCTGCGCCCCGGCTTCGTCCATCAGGTCTCTGAACACCTCGGTGAGCAGGAATGCGCGTGTGAGAAACCCAATGTCCGTGCACAGTTTGACGCCGCCTTGCAGCAGGTACTCATGCGCATCTTTCTCAGTCTTTTGCACGAGCG
The DNA here is from genome assembly GCA_026387845.1 of Candidatus Hydrogenedentota bacterium. Classification (GTDB taxonomy): domain Bacteria; phylum Hydrogenedentota; class Hydrogenedentia; order Hydrogenedentales; family SLHB01; genus JAPLKX01. The sequence goes on from JAPLKX010000393.1 coordinate 22,302, forward strand.
CGCTGTTGGCGCGGGCGGCCTTGATGCGTTTTTCGACTTCGGGATAGGGCACGGGGATGATGTCGAGTTTCCACAGGTCCCTGGAGATTTGCGGGGCTTTTTGACCGCCCGCCCCCCAGCCGCTGGCATCGCCAATCGCGACGATCTTCGATCCCACCGTGTTCTTGAGCGCGTACAGGGCGCGGAACCGCCACAACAGGTCATCCTGGCTGTCCACGACCATGTCGGCGGGCATCAGGCCGGGTTCGCCAAACTCATCAACCATCTTCCGCAACAGCCGGCAGCTTGCCGTCTCGTAATACAGGTAAACCGGCCCGGAGCGGTGACGCACAAACACAATATTGTGGCGCTCAGGCGAGATCATGGTTTCAATCTCATTTTGGCCGCCGATAGCCGCATAGACAAGCATAAGGTCGGCGCTCGTCTTAGCCATGGCAGAGGCTTTTTCCATGTTATCGACTTTTTCCACGGGCATTACCTTGATGGGAAACTCGGCGCGGCCGGCGAGTTCCGCGAGTTCGCCCGTGATTTTGGCGACTTCCTTTTCCACGTCCTGCTCGCTATGGAAATCACCCCACGGCCGCCAGCTCGTCTGGTTGCGTTTTCGTGGAATCGAGTAAGAGAAGACCGGCTGGATCACCAGTTCTTTTTTCTGGACAGTGGGGCGCGCATGAAGGGCGGTTCGGTGGCCGCCTGCACCGGTTGTGGCGCATCCCGAAATGAGCGCCCCGCCAACAGCCGCCCCGCCCACGGCCGCCAAAAACGATCGGCGCGGCACACCATGGTTTCCGCAGTTGCAACAGCCCGAGTGAGTGTGTTTCATATGACCGGCCCTCCGCAGGTTTCTGGTAAGCAGTTCCGGGTCGAGTTTAAATTACGGGCTGGCCGGAATCAAGGGGCATGGGCGCGTGCGCATGGGGCTGTTATTTTGTAACCTCATTTCCTATAATGTGGGCTGGCGCCCAGGCGTAATCTACAAGTTTTGGAGATAATCTGACATGGCAAAAATGGAACCCGCCGCAGTCGTTTACTTTCAGGGAAAATACGTTCCCACCGAGCAGGCCAAAATCAGCGTTATGACGCACGCCTTCAACTATGGGACGGGGCTGTTCGAAGGAATCCGCGGCTATTACGTCCAGGACGTGGACAATATCCTCATCTTCCGGCTCGAGGAGCACGTGGACCGCATGGTTCGGAACATGAACATCCTGTGCATGGAAATCGACGAGACCCACGAACAGATCTCCGAGATTTGCTGCGAGGTGGCGCGGCGCAGCGGGTTTCGGGAAGGCATTTACATCCGGCCGATCTGCTACAAGAGCGAACTGTCGCTCGGGCCGAAGCTGCGCGGTGTCGAGAGCAGTTTTTGCTGCTACGTAATCAAGCTGGGCGATTACGTCGACATCCAGAAGGGCCTTGATGTGGTGGTCTCGTCGTGGCGCCGGTTAAGCGACAACGCGATTCCCAGCAGGGTCAAGAGCACCGGCAGCTACCTCAACTCTTCACTCGCCGCCACCGAAGCCAAGCAGGCCGGGTTCGACGAAGCCATCTTCCTCCGCGAGGACGGCACCGTCGCCGAAGGCAGCGCCATGAACCTGTTCATGGTAGCGCAAGGCAAGCTCGTAACCACCCCGCCCAATTCCGACATCCTGGTGGGCATCACCCGGAATACGGTAATCGAATTGGCGCGCGACGAACTGGGCATCGAGGTGATCGAGCGGCCCATCGCCCGCACCGAACTGTACGTTTGCGACGAACTCTTTTTCACCGGCACCGGCGCACAGGTCGCCCCTGTCCGGTCCGTGGACCGGCGCCTGATAGGGGCCGGGCAGCCCGGGGAACTTTCTAAGCGGTTGCAGGAATTATACTTCCGGGTAGTTCAGGGGAAAGTGGAGAAGTACCGGAACTGGTGCACGCCCGTATATTAATTGTTTGGCTGAATGAATAAAACTGACAC
>JAPLKX010000315.1 GCA_026387845.1 Candidatus Hydrogenedentota bacterium
GCCGTGGCGTAGCCCGCCCGCTTGAACACTTCCGCCACCGTAACTTCTGCCCCCGGCAGGCCCGGGCTGTCCTTCTTGGAGCCGCAATTGTCCGGCACCCCCGCACGCACCGGGTACCGGCCCGTCAGCAACCCCGCACGCGACGGCGAGCAGATCGCCGAGGGCGCGTAAAACTGCGTGAACCGCACCCCGCGCCCCGCCAGCGCGTCTATGTTGGGCGTCACCAGATCCTTCGCGCCGTAAACGTTGGCGTCGATGGCCCCCTGATCGTCCGTGTAGATGATGATGACGTTCGGCCGCCGCGCCCCACGCGCCAAACCACTCCCAAACACGGCCGTAGCAGCGCAACCCGCCGCCCCCGCCAAAAACTGACGCCGGTTCAGCCTGCTCAATCCGCTCCCGCTCATGGCTCGCCCTCCGCTGTTAACCCGGCCATTGTAGTTGCCGCCCCACTAGCCGTCAACGCCTCTCAAAAAGACGCATCCCTCTCATCTGCTCCGAGAATCCCCCTACACCACGATCGTCTGTCCCTTTGGTCCCTTTGGTCCCTTTTTTTGCCAAGTGTGTTAAGTCCACCGGCCGACGCGGTCGGGGACGTCCATGCACTGTTCGAGCAGCTTGAGGAACTTCGAGCGGGGTATCTCCCTGGCGCCAAGATTGACCAGGTGGGGGTTCGGAACCTGGCAGTCAATCAGCCCGAAACCCCATTCGATTGCCCGCTGGACCAGCGCCGCAAGCGCCGCTTTCGATGCGTCACTCACTTCGTGAAACATCGACTCCCCGAAGAAACACCTCCCCAACGATACCCCGTAAAGGCCCCCCACCAGCCGCCCGTCCTGCCGGCACTCGACCGAGTGGGCGTAGCCAAGGTCGTGCAGGCGCGTATAGGCCTCGATCATTTCCGGCATGATCCACGTCCCGTCCTGGCCCGGCCGCGGCGCCCGCGCACACGCCTCGATCACTTCCCAAAACGCCGTGTCCCAAGTCACGTTGAACGCGCGCAGGGTCCGCGCGAGGCGGCGCGAAACGTGGAATTGCGCCGGCAGCAATACCATGCGCGGGTCCGGCGACCACCACAGGATCGGCTCGCCCTCGTCATACCACGGGAAAATCCCAGACCGGTATGCCAGCAGCAGACGTGCCGGGCTCAGGTCGCCACCCACCGCCAACAGGCCTTCCCGCACCGCCAGATCCGGCGGCGGAAACACGATTTCCTGACTCAGTCGAAACACGGGCATGACCAGATTGTGATACGCAAGCAGGTTTGGGCGCAAATCATAGAAACAGAGGATGTTCGGCGTAGGCGCGGTCGTCTCGCCCGCGCCGTCCAGACCCCAGGCTGCGCAAGCGGTCTTAGCTCGTTTTCAACCTCGTGCCACGGAAAAGTTTTGGCTTGTTGAGCGCCAAGACTTCGACAAGAAAGGCCTGTGTGCTGGACGGCGCGGGCGAGACGACCGCCGCTTCCCATGCGGTCGGCGCTGCGCGCCGGTTGGCGCCCGGCGCCGCCGATTATCAGCGCGGGGCGGGCCATGACCCTCCGGCCCGCCTCATCCTTTTGGCGCCTTGCGTTCCAGCATCTCGAAGAAACAGCGAGAATGGGACTTATGGGACGTATGGGACGAATGGGCCGCCGCGAAGGATAAGCGGCAAGATGCCGCTTCTAAACTCCAGTAAGCGGCAAGATGCCGCTTCTACATTGGCCGCAAATTTGGGCGGGACATTCAGTTGAACGCGAAGTCGATGTGACCGTCAACGATCTTGACGAGCACGCTCCCGCCTTTTTCGAGCCGGCCGAACAGGATCTCGTCGCTGAGCCGGTTGACGATCTCGGATTCGATGAGTCGCTGGAGCGGGCGCGCGCCAAACTTTGTGTCGAACCCGTGCTCGGCCAGCCACGTCCGCGCCTCGGGCGTGGCGGCAATGGTCACCTTGCGCTCGGCGAGCTGTGTGCCGACCTCGCCGATGAACTTGTCGACGATCCGCTCGATGATGGGCATGGGCAGCGGGTTGAACGAAACCACCGCGTCGAGCCGGTTGCGAAACTCCGGGCTGAACGTCTTCTCGACGGCCTTGTTGCCCTTGGCGGACTTGTCGTCGGCGGCGGCCAAAAACCCGATTGCGTTCGAAGCCAACTCGCGCGCGCCGGCATTCGACGTCATGATGAGCACGACGTTGCGGAAATCGGCCTTCTTCCCGTTGTTGTCCGTCAACGTGGCGTGGTCCATCACCTGGAGGAGGATGTTGAACAGGTCCGGGTGTGCCTTCTCGATCTCGTCGAGCAGCAACACGCTGTGCGGATGCCTGCGGATGTCGTCGGTGAGCAACCCGCCCTGATCAAACCCGACGTAGCCGGGCGGCGCACCAATCAGGCGCGACACCGTGTGTTTTTCCATGTACTCGCTCATGTCGTACCGCGTGAAATGCACGCCCATCATTTCCGCAAGCTGCTTGGCCACCTCGGTCTTGCCCACGCCCGTCGGGCCCGTAAACAGGAAACTGCCCACCGGCTTCTCCGGCCGGCTCAACCCGGCCCGCGACCGTTTGATCGACGTCACCACCTGCCGGATCGCCTCGTCCTGGCCAAACACCACCTGTTTCATCTCGTCCTCGAGCACCGCCAGCCGCTCTTTATCCGTCGCCGACACGCGACGCGCCGGGATCTTCGCCATCTCCGACACCACCGCCTCGATATCCGCGGGCCGGATCGTCTTTTTCCGCCCGTAGAACACTTTGGCGTCGGCCCCGGCCTCGTCGATCACGTCGATGGCCTTGTCGGGCAGGTACCGGTCGTTGATATACTTCGCCGACAACTCGGCCGCCGCCTCGAGCGCGCTGTCCGTGTACCGGATTCCGTGGTGCTTCTCGTAGTTGGCCTTGAGGCCGCGCAGGATCTCCACCGTCTCCTCGACCGTCGGTTCCGCCAACTCGATCTTCTGGAACCGCCGCGACAACGCCCGGTCCTTTTCAAAATGGTTCTTGTATTCTTCGAACGTGGTCGAGCCGATGCACCGCAGTTCGCCCGAAGCCAGCACCGGTTTCAGGATCGCCGACGCGTCCATCGAGCTGTCCACCGTCGATCCCGCGCCAACCACCGTATGGATTTCGTCGATAAACAGGATCACGTTGGCCCGCTTGAGCAACTGCGAGATCACCGCCTTGAGGCGCGCCTCAAAATCGCCCCGAAACTTCGTCCCCGCCAAAAGCGCCGCCAAGTCGAGCATGAGTATCTCGACGCCCTTGAGCGCGCTGGGCACCTCGCCACGGTGCACTTTCAGCGCCAGACCTTCCGCCATCGCCGTCTTCCCTACGCCGGGCTCGCCAACGTAAACGGGGTTGTTCTTCCGCCGCCGGCTCAACACCCGGATTGTCCTCATAATCTCTTTTTCCCGGCCGATCAGCGGGTCGATCTTGCCCTCCGCGGCTTTGACCGACAGATTGACCGTGTAGGCCTGAAGCGGGTCGCGCGACGGCCGGGGAACCCCCGCCTCATCGACCTCCTCGTCCTCGTCGTACTCCGGCCCTTCCGGATCGTCCTCGGAAGCCGGGATTCCGTGAGAAATGTAGTTCAGCACGTCCAGCCGTGTGATGCCTTCCGCGCCCAGGAAATAGGCCGCGTGCGAGTCTTTCTCCTCGAAGATGGCCGCCAGGATGTCCCCGTTGTCCACCTCTTTCTTTCCGGAATACTTCACGTGCAGGATCGCCCGTTCCATGACGCGCTCAAATGCAACCGTCTGCTGGATCACCGGCTCCGAACCGCCCGGTGAACTCTCCAGTTCCTTGTCGAAAAAGTCCTCGATAGCCCGTTTGAGCCGCTCAATATTCCCGCCGCACTGGACCAGGATATCCCGCCCGTGCGGGTCGCTCAACATCGCGTAAAGCAGGTGCTCGACGCAAAGATACTCATGGCGGTGCTTCCGCGCCTGGTTGAGCGCGGCGCTCAGCGTTACTTCCAATTCCTTACTGATAATCACCTTAAAAATTCCTGTCGGCCTCAGCCTCGGCCGGCTACTCGGGCTCCATCGAGCACCTCAACGGATACCCGTTGTTCCGGGCCAGCTTGCGGACCGTTGTCACCTTGGTTTCTGCGACTTCCGCACAAAATATACCGCAAAGGCCTATGCCTTTCTTATGGACAGCAAGCATAATCCGTACCGCGTCGTAGTGCGCTTTTTGGAACACGGATTCAAGTACGTAAACCACGAAATCCATCGTCGTGTAGTGGTTGTTGTGCAATAAAACCCGAAATCGAGGCGGCGGGTCTACCTGCCGGTGCGGCGCCTGCCGCGGCTTGGCCGCCGCGGGCTTCGCCGGATTTGTCACGCGTTCACTCATCGATGCCGGCGCTTCCCTATGTCTGCCTCGAATCGCGCCCCAAAAAGCGGGCGCTTTCGCTACCCTGTTTCCAACCGCAACACAGGCCCGTCCGGGCCGCGCACGCGCGCTTATTCGGACAAGGAGATATTATACCTTATCGTATGCACATTGGGAGGTTTGGCGCACCCCGCCAAAAAGAGGCATTTACGATTTCCGAACGAACTCCGCCACCAACTCGACATGGTCCGTATGCGGGAAAAGGTCCACCGCCGAGATGTCCCGCAGGTCGTACGCCTCCTGCAACGCCGGCAGTTCCCGGACAAATTGCCCCGGGTTGCACGATATGTAAAGCAGCCAGCGCGGGCCAAGCTCCACCAGCCGCCATGTCGCTTTCCGGTGCATCCCGGCCCGGGGCGGATCAACGACCGCCGCCGACTCCCCCGCAGCCGCTACATGCTCCTTCGCCAGAAGTAGTTCTTTGAGCCAGGCCTCGACTTTGGCCGTCGCGAACGTAACGTTGGCCACCCCGTTGATCGAGAGATTCTGGCGCCCGTCGATCGTCGCGCTCTCCACGTTCTCCACCGACCACACGTGCTCGACGAGGTCCGCGCACGTCATTGCGATGCCGCCCGCACCCCCGTACAAGTCGTAGAGGCGCCGCGGCCCTGCCCGTTTCACCCACCCCCGCACTTTGCCGTACAGCCGTTCCGCGCCCCGCGTGTTCGTCTGAAAAAAACTGAACGGCGACAGCCGGAACCGTAATACGCGCTCTTTTTTCCCGTCCGGAATCCGCAGTTCTTCCTCGATGGCGGGCGCACCCTCGATCAATTCAGATTCGTCGGCCGCCGCCACGTCCGCCAAACCGTGAAACACCCCGTGGTATATGCTGTCGGCATGCCAGGCGGTTTGTACCGCCTCCACGAACGACCCCCGGTCCAGCGTACCGTCCGCCGTGATCAGAACCACCATTCGCTGGCCGGTTCGCTTGCCATGTCTCACCAGCAGAATCCGCAGAAACCCCTGATGCGTACGCGAATCAAACGCCCTCAGCTTGTTCCTCTCCATCCACGCCCGCACCGACCCCAGAAGAGCCGACAGGTCGGGCGGGCCGATTCTGCACTCGATGATTTCCGTGGGCTTGTACCATCTGCCCCGCGTCTTGAAACCCAACACCGGCTCCCGCTCGAATCCCGGCGGCGGCGGATACGCGTACCACTTCGGCGAAAAGGACAGATCCACTTTGTTCCGGTAGTGCCACACCTCCGGCGACGGATCCACCGGAACCGGACGCCCCCAAAGCTCCCCCAGCAGATCCTCGAGGACCGCCGACTTCCGTGCAAGCTGCTCCGGGTACGGCACGTCCTGGAATTTGCACCCGCCGCAATCGCCGAAATGTGTGCAGTGCTCGTCCATCCAGTTACCGCTCCCGCTAACCCAGCAGGATTGTCTGAAGTTCCGCCAGGCAACTCGCCGCCGCGTCCGGCTGGAAATGATCCGGGGCTCGGTCGAAAACTTCGTGCGGCGGCCACTGCACCAGGTGGACCGCCTGCATGCCGGCCCGTTTTGCCCCCTGCACGTCCGCCAGCCAATTGTCGCCCACGAACACGATTTCGCCCGGCGCCACACCCAGTTCCGCCGCGCTCCGCGAAAACGGCAGCGGGTGTGGCTTGCAGTAGCCTATGTCGCCCGAAACTACAACGCTCTCAAAGTACTCCGCCAGCTTCACTTTGTCAAGGCTCGCCCGGATCGCCGCCCCGTCCGGGTAGTTGCTCACCAGCCCGAGCCGGTACCGGCCCCGCAGCCGATCCAACAACACGCGCGCCTCATCCGCGCCTTCCACCAGTTCCACAAACGCCTCGTAACGCACCCGCAACACCTCATCCAGTTGTTCCGGCGCCGCCCTGCGGCCGTACAACGCCCGGATTAACTCGCCCGTAATGTCCGGGAGGCGGTTTTCCCTGTATTCGGGCGGGTTGCCGGAATAAGGGGCCATCCTGTCCCTGTCCCGAATGGCGGCGAGCATCTCGAGGTCCGGCGGGCCGAACAGCCTCTCGAGCACGCCCGCCAGCGCGCCATCATACATTCTGATTTTGTCCTGGCCGAACTCAACCAGCGTGTTGCCGTAATCGAAAACAACCGCCCGGACGATTGATATGTCTATAGCCATCCCAAAAAGCTGCTTCCATCAATGGGTACAATCGTCAAACTCTACCCGTTTCCCCGGATGTAATACAAACCCTACCCCCACGATCAAGCTCGGAGTAGGCGCGGTCGTCTCGCCCGCGCCGTCCAGACCGCAAGCCTCTGTTACTGGGCGGTTTGGTCAAATAATGCAGCCAGTTTGGTGGACGGCGCGGGCGTCTCGACCGCGCCGTCCA
>JAPLKX010000246.1 GCA_026387845.1 Candidatus Hydrogenedentota bacterium
GGTGCTGAACCTGGTGGTGTACGACAGCTCGGGCGCTTATACGACGCATACGTTGTTCATCGACAACACCACGACGCTCAACGATCTCGCGGCGCAGATAGACGGCCTTCCCAACTTCAGCGCCAGCGTGACAGGCGACGGCCAGTTGCAGTTGGAGGCCGATGCCGGCTACTCGTTTTCGTTTTCCAACGACCAGACCGGCGCGCTCGTCGCACTCGGCGTCAACGGCCTGTTCACCGGAACCAAAGCCGGCGACATCGCCCTGAACCAGGCCATACTCGACGACCCCCGGCTCCTCGCTTCCGGCTACAGCCTCGACCCGCTCAACACCGGCGACAATTCCGCCGCCCTCGACATGGCAAACGTCCGCACCGAATTGCTCCTCGACGGCACTTCCACCATCGGCGATTACTACGAGACCACCATCGTCCGCGTCGGCGTCCACGCCCGCGCAAACGACCAGGTACTCAGGATGGAGCAGGCGTTTGTCGAAGATTTCCAGCGCCGCCGCGAGGAAGTGTCCGGCGTCTCCCTCGACGAAGAAGTCACCAACATGCTCCGGTTCCAGCGCGCATACGAAGCCTCCGCCCGCGTCATCGCCGTCGTCGACCGAATGATCGAATCCCTCCTCAACGCCTTCGCATAAACTACGAAGAAATACCCAAAGCATACTAGCTGACTATTGCCCGTCCTGTATTCCCACCACTGCTTCCCTGTATTCCCCCGCCTGTTTCCTCTGTTCCCGTAGCGCTGAATGCGCAGCGCATAGGAATTTTTTGGGCCTGTGCGACGGTTAAAGTGTCGCATCGAAGTATAACCTTGCAGTTAACCAAGGGCGCAGATCTACATAGGAAAGAGTAACCACTATGAGAAAAGCGGGCGTTGTTTTCTTTCTTGCGGCAACACTCTTGACGTTGCCGGCTTGGGCCACTCAACTTATTTTGGACGCCGCGATAGCCGAGTATCCCTTTATCGATGGCACGAGACTCGACAGTTGTTCCCTTTGCCATACGACTGTCCCCACCCGAAATCCCTACGGCACGGCGCTTGAAAACGCGGGATTGAATTTCGATAGCATCGAGAACCTGGATTCCGACGGCGACGGGATCACCAACATCGACGAAATCACGGACCTGACGTTTCCCGGGAATGCGTCGGACTTTCCCACCGGCGCGATCCAAGTGACGCTGGAACCCCAGGCCGCGATGGACGCCGACGCCCAGTGGCGCATCGGACCCAGCGGCGCGTTCCAGAACAGCGGGGCTACCGTGACCGGCGTGAAGATAGGCGACGTCACGGTGCAGTTCAAGCCCGTCACTGGATGGAACACCCCTGCCGATCAGGTCGTGACCATCCTTTTCGATCAGACCGTGACGGCAACCGGAACCTATACCCAGCAGCAGGTTGCCGTGCCCAACGTGGTCGGGATGACGCAGGCCAACGCCGAGACGGCCATCACCAACGCGGGGCTGACCGTGGGCACGGTGGTGCAGGAGGCGAGCGATACGGTTCCCTTGGGCGAAGTGATCAGCCAAGTTCCCGCCGCAGCTACGATGGTGGCTGTGGGATCGGCCGTCGACTTGACGGTATCGGCCGGCCCATCTCCAGTGACGGTCCCCAACGTGGTCGGGATGGCGCAGGCCACGGCCGAGACGGCTATCACGACCGCGGGGCTGACGGTCGGCACAGTCACGGAGGTGTCGAACCCCACGGTTCCCTTGGGTGAAGTGATCAGCCAGACTCCCGCGGCCGGCATGCTGGCCGCCCCGGGATCCGCCGTCAACTTGAGAGTATCGCTGGGCGCGGTTCCGATTACGGTCCCCAACGTGGTCGGGATGACGCAAGCCGAGGCCGAGGCGGCTATCACCGACGTCGGGCTTACCGTGGGCACTGTTACCCAGGCGTCCAGCGACACGGTTCCCGTGGGGAGCGTGATCAGCCAGAACCCCACAGCAGGTGTGGAGGCGGCTTCCGGCGCTGCGGTTGCCTTGACCATATCAACGGGCCCCGCAATCACTACCGGGTCGCTTCAAGTCAACATCGAGCCCGAGGCTGCACGCGATGACGGCGCCCAGTGGCGTGTCGACGGCGGCGCGTTGCATGACAGCGGCGCGATAGCCACGTTGACCGCGGGCCTGCATACCGTGTCGTTCAACGACATCAGTTGCACCGCCTCCGGATGTTTTGGCACGGGCGGCAAACAGCTTCCCTGGGAAAGCTCAGGCGATTCTTCGCGCTTTGACGCGGTCGCCAAAACCGCGTTCCGCATTCTGCTTAATTCGCTCAAGGCGGATAAACAGGGTGGCTGTTTTGCAACGTGCCAGGAGTGGCTGACCCCGGCCAATCAGGAAGTCACCATTGTCGCCGGCCAGACGCTCGTGGTTACCGGCACCTATACGCCTGCCGACAAGACCGCTTCCGCCCAGGTGCTCGGCGGCTCAGGCGGAGACATGATCGTCTTGTCCCTCATGGCGCTTTCCCTGTTTGCGGCCCGCCGCATTAAACTGCGGAAACATACATCAACCCAGTAACGTGACCGGCACGGGTCTTTTCCAGCGGAATAAGGCTGAGTTTTCAAAGCCTTGTGACTTGTAGAAGCCGCCGTCGGTGTTTGTGCCCGCCAAAGCAGTTCGGGCCAAACATCCGGCGGCGGCCCCAAGTTCGCGGCTGGCGCCGCTACGCCGTGGCAAACCGGGCCGACATCGGCGACTCCGACGCAGTCGGGGCGTTGGCCTACTTCGGGCAAATTGTGGTGCACGCGTCTCGCCTGCACGTAATCGGCGCGTCGAGTAGGCTGTGCAGGCGAAACGCCCGCACCACAAAACAGATTCAACTTTGGGCGGGGGTTGGGTGAATTTTTATGTTGGAGATTTCATCCTTTCGGCGGCTCTTTGTTTGGCTTTGATGGATTTTCGGAGGTGTGTGGTCCAGGTGTCGGTGAAAGATGGGTCGGCCAGCGAGCCTTGTCGCCATTGCTCGACCGCTTCAGTTTCGTGGCTCTCGTTGACGAGCAGCACGGCGCGCGTCACTGCTCTTGCGCCCCTTGCCCTTCAAACTCCCAGCCGTCCTTTATGTCCTTTAAGTCCCCTCAGTCCCTTACGTCCTATTCGTCCTATAAGTCCTATCCGTCCTATTCATCCTTCATCATTTCCCTAGATGCTCTCCTCAAAATAATCCGTATCCACCTTCTTCACCGGATACACCGACACCGTCGACACACCCACGTCATGATCGATCATCAACTGCGACAACTGCTCCCCATCAATCAACACAATCTTGCTCCCTATCTGAGAAACATACCCCAACGCATCCCCCGTAAACTTCGAGGTCGTGATGAATATCCCCTTACTCGCCCGCTGACCCTGCAACGCACCCGCAAACTGCATCACCTGCGGCCGACCTACCGGACTCGTGTCCCAACGTTTCGCCTGAATATAAACCACGTCTAAGCCAAGCTTGTCCTCTTTGATAATCCCATCGATCCCCTCGTCGGCAGTCCGTCCTATCGCTTTCCCCGCATCCACGCGCGAACCCCCATAACCCATCTTCACCAGCAACTCCACCACAATCCGCTCAAAAAACGCCGGTGTCGTCTTCTTAAGCCGCGCCAACAACTCATCCGCCAACTCGCCCCGCAAATTCTCGTAAGCACCCTCCAACGCCTCCGAAGGCGTAGCCGTCTCCAAATTCACAGGCACAACGGTATCTTCTTTTTTCTCGCCGCTGCGCGTCCCCTTCAGGTGAAGAAACTCCTGAAACTCCCCATACTGTTTCAAAAACTTGACGTTAATCTTCTGGGGCGGCTTTTGAAGAAGCTCTTTACCCCGCGGCGTGATCCCGTAATAGCCTCGCCGCGTGCTTTCCAAAAGCCCCGCCTTCTTCATGTATGTCGCCGCCCAACCCACCCGGTTGAACATCGTGCTCTGCATACCGCTCGGAAGCATCTCCTTCAAATCCGCCTCCGACAACTTAAACTCCCCCGCAAGAGCCTCCACAGCTTCTCCATTAGATATTTCCCCATTCCGCTCCCCAGCATACTTCAACAACGGAAGCATCAAACTCTGATAATCAGGAACAGACATCGCATTTACCCCCACCAGTACATGATTTTAAGACGATATGGCTTTGTCAATCTCATACATCACAATAAGCGTTAGAAACGTCGTTCTCCGCGTGTGCTTCCATGTCAACTTCTCACCTTCCCGCTGCCCATTATGTCCGACTTCTTGAATCAGGTGATTAGAGGCTTCCCATATGTTCAAGATACCCATCCGCTCTCTCCATTGTTGAGCAATCTAACGCACCACGTGCACTCTGCACATACCCTGCTCCTCAAAACTTCTGCGGAATGTGGCATCGTCACAAATCTTGCGGTATGGGTCGTACACGATGAACAATTTGAAAACCTGTTTGGGGTACTTGGTTAAGTCTGCTGCGATTCCTTCAGATGCTTTTGAAGGTGTTGTACCATCCCGCAAAAACTTTACTTCAACTAAGAGGTCGTATGAGCTATGGTCGGGAACTGTTCTTGCCAAGCCAAACACTATTGTCGGGTGTTCCCGCTCAAACTTCTCTTTGTCCCGGCTTAGGCAAGCCTGGATCTTGTCGTTTAGGTCATTCTCATCTTTGGGCAGGTTCTTTTTAAACGCGATCGGTAGGAAGATGGCAAGCTCCTCGCAAATTCTCTCTGCCAGCAGTTCTACGGGCGCGCGTAAATATGAGCTTCCCCCCATCTTTCGACAGCTACCGGGGCGAATTAAGATGTCGTAGTACAGTAAGCTTTAGGCGAATCGCAATCTCACTATAGCAGGTCTGGTGCT
>JAPLKX010000432.1 GCA_026387845.1 Candidatus Hydrogenedentota bacterium
ACAGCAAAACCCCAGGATCGTGGAATGGCCTGCCGTTGCAGGCCCAATCAAGGACTCGCTTCGAGGTGAGAGAGCCTTACGTGCGGATTTCGACCGTGCCTTGTACTCAGCTTGTAAACGGTCGCGGGCGCCATTACAATACTGTCCCCAAAGCCCGGCTTTTTGCCGGGTGTTCTGAAGACCTTCCAGTTTTGCAGCAGGGAGTGGTGCAAACGACCCGGGAAAGGCGGTTGAGCGAGATGAGTGGAATCACGTGCAAGTTTGGGGGAACCAGCCTGGCGGACGCGGCGTGCGTCCGTAACGTCGAGAAGATCATCCGGGCGAACCCGGCGCGCCGGTTCATTGTGCCGTCGGCGCCGGGCAAGCGGTTTGCCGAAGACAAAAAAGTCACGGACCTGCTGCTTGCGTGGCACAGCCTGGTGACGCAGAAGCTTGATGCGTCGCAGCCAATCGCCATGATTCGCGAACGCTACGCGGAAATTGCCCGGGAGCTTGGCGTCAAATTTGACGTTGAGAAAGAACTGGCTGAAATCATACGGGTGGCGCCGCAGTTTGACGGGCCGGACTACATGGCGTCCCGCGGCGAATATCTCAACGGGCGGCTGATCGCGGAATATCTCGGCGCAACGTTCATCGATGCCGCGGACTTCATCAAGTTCGACGACGAGGGGATGCTCAATCCGGTCAGTTACGATCTGCTTGGTGCGCGGCTCGAGGGGCCGGGGCTGTTTGTGGTGCCGGGCTTCTACGGCTCGATGCCCAACGGCAGGGTCAAGACGTTCTCGCGCGGCGGCAGCGACGTTACGGGTTCGATCGTGGCGCGGGCGTCAGAGTCGGAATTATATGAGAACTGGACGGACGTTTCGGGGTTCCGGATGGCGGACCCCCGGATCGTCCCGGATGCCAAACTGATCGAGGAAATTACCTACGCGGAGTTGCGCGAGTTGTCGTACATGGGGGCGCAGGTCCTGCATGACGAGGCCATTTTCCCGGTGCGCGAGCCGGGCATCCCGATCAACATACGCAACGCAAACGCCCCCGGCGATCCCGGCACCATAATCGTTTCCAAGCGGGTTGCGTCCTCCCCGGTGGTTGGCATCGCGGGCCGCAAAGGGTTCACGATGATCAATATCGAAAAAACCCTGATGAACAAGGAACGGGGGTTTGGGCGGCGGGTGTTGTCGGTGCTCGAGGAATACGGGATCAGCTTTGAACATATGCCCACGGGCATTGACACCATCTCGCTGATTGTCCGGGACGACGAACTGGCGCAGCACGGGGTCGCGGTGCTGCGCGGGATCGAGCGCGCCGTCCAGCCGGACCGTGTGATACTGGCGCCGGGTCTGGCGCTGATCGCGACGGTCGGCCAGGGGATGATCCACCACATCGGGGCCGCCGGCCGGCTCTGCACGGCTATGGCCGATGCCAAGATCAACCTGCGCGTGATCAACCAGGGGTCGAGCGAGATGAACATCATTGTCGGCGTCGAAGAGAACGACCTGGAGGCGGCGGTTCGCGCCATTTATGAAGCGTTCAAGTCCTGGCAGTAAGTAGGCGCGGTCGTCTCGCCCGCGCCGTCCAGACCACAGGCTAAGAAGAACTCGGCACTGCGGCGGTTAATGCATAGCAGGACAGCTTAACAGAGGGACACCCCGCACGAACTGCCGGGGTGTGTCCCAACGTAGGCGCGGTCGTCTCGCCCGCGCCGTCCAGACCACAGGCTAAGAAGAACTCGGCAGTGCGGCGGTTAATGCATAGCAGGACAGCTTAACAGAGGGACACCCCCCACGAACTGCCGGGGGGCGTCCCAACGTAGGCGCGGTCGTCTCGCCCGCGCCGTCCAGACCACAGGCTGAAAGAAAGTAATCACGGCGGCGGTTAATGCATAGCAGGACAGCTTAACAGAGGGACACCCCCCACGAACTGCCGGGGGGCGTCCCAACAGAGAGACAGATGCGGCGCACGAAGATAGTCTGCACGCTTGGCCCGAATTCGAGTTCGCCCGACGTCATCGGGAAACTGATTGACGCGGGAATGGACGTCGCCCGGCTCAATTTCTCCCATGGCACGCATGACGCCCACCGCCTCAATTTC
>JAPLKX010000272.1 GCA_026387845.1 Candidatus Hydrogenedentota bacterium
CATAGGTCTTGACGTCCACCCCCAAGGCCTTCTTTACGGCACGAGTTCCAAACAAGAACTGTCGTACCCATCCTTCCCCATCGTGAGCCGACCAGAGCGGCTGGGAATACGTGCCGCCGACGATTTCGATTTGTCCCGCCATCACGGCGTCCCGCAGCCGCTTTAACAACTCGGGCGCCTGGTATGCTTCCTGACTCTTTTCACACTCAAGACTTCCCCCTTGAAGCATGCGTTCCAGTGTATATGCCTCAATCTCGAGACTAATCCGGCTGCTTGGG
This sequence comes from Candidatus Hydrogenedentota bacterium, assembly GCA_026387845.1. Taxonomy (GTDB): domain Bacteria; phylum Hydrogenedentota; class Hydrogenedentia; order Hydrogenedentales; family SLHB01; genus JAPLKX01. Next base: position 279 of record JAPLKX010000272.1, read on the forward strand.
GATTTCTCCAAGAGATCGAACATCTTTGCGAACGCGGCGTCCATGTCTCCACGGTTGGACGAGAAATAGCCTCCGTGGTAGCCTTCCACCGAGAATGTATGGCCGTCACCCGGAATCGGTGAGGACGGGGCAATCCGGCCTACTGGATTGCCCTCTGGTGAAGAGGTCTCGGGGTCCGTGGCGCTCCCAATATTTACTTCGCCAGGGCGCACCTCTGATTTTGAGACGCTCACGACCCGGCCGTTTTCATCTCGAAAATAGTACCGGCTGGCTGACTCGAATACCTTCACGTTAAGATAAGTTTTTCCGGCAATGGTTATACTGTCGGCCCATGCAGACACGGTGGACAATAGCACCGCAACTATCGCCAGAACCGCGGGAACCCGCCTCATGCTCGCTCCTTCCCCCAGGTGCGTTGCGCGACGGTTTTTACGCGGCGCCGAACAATCTGGACGCCGCAGAGGCACAACAGTGCGGCCACCAAGGCAAGTCCCGTCCATCCGAGCACCGGCATCACCACCATCACCTGGATGTAGTTCACCCGGGTCCAAGTGTCGGAACCCGTCGCGGTAGACACCGTCAGGGAAACCGGATACTCGCCCGGCGCTTCATAGACATGGACCGGATTTGGTTCGTCGCTTTCGCCGCCATCGCCGAAGTCCCAGTGCCACGTCTCGATGGGCAACGCGCCCAGGACACTCTCGTCAGTGAACTGCACGGTCAACGGCGCTGTGCCGGAAGTCGGATCCGCACTGAAACTGTTCGCCATCTGTGCCAGCCACGGTAATGCATGCCTAATGAAACGCCTGTTTTCAGAGAGCAGGATCCCGGCATCATAAAACGCGTTGTCGGCAACTGCCAAAACCCGTCCCTTGCCAAACTGTTTGGCCAAGGCGAATGGATACGGTCCATTCTGTTCGTCGGGGTCTTGTATTCCATTCATATTGGCATCCAGCCATGAATCTGCTTCCGTTTCCGCCAACACAAGAGCGTCGCCAAGGTTTTCCAACACGCCCGTCCAGTTTGCGTGAAGCTCATGGATGCCTTTGGTTGTAAAGTGAGTCTGGTTCAGATTTGTGACCACAAAACTTGGTGCGTTCCATAAGGGAGTATGCGAGCCGAGAATACCCTGCCTATAGGTCATTCCAAAGTTTGCCATGAGACTGTTAAGCCGATCGCCTAACGAGCAGTCGCCCAATACGAGTAATCCTCCCCCTTCGCTGACGAATCGGACGGTGTCCGTTACTTCCTCCGCTGTGAGCGCGTTTTGGGGAGCCGACAATATAAGCACATTGGTGTCGCGCAAAGTGTCATATCGGAGCGGCTGTAACGAACGAACGACATCGAAGCAATCTTCCGCCCTTCGTGCGAACCGCCCAAACCAGCACCATTCAGGATGCGAGGGGTCTATTTCTTGTGCTCTCTGTTCCGACAAAGTGTTTAGTTCAGCATGATATTCATCGAAACGGATCGTTGGTTTATAAACGGGTCTACCCGTCATTGGGCCGCTCCAGCGGTTGTTACGGGAGAAATACGGACGGATAGCCTGAAATCTGGCGCTATTTGTACCAACGACGGTATAGTCATCGATTCCTCCTTCGGTTTCCAGGTTACTGCCACTTCCTTCTGCATCCCTGAAGCACCAATATAATGAACTCCAATTGTACTCGTCGCAAATGCTGAGCAAATCCTGTAGATATTCTACCGCGCTAGCGGACGGCGCCCAGCGCGCCACGCTGAATTCACCGCATAAGATGGGAACGTTGTATCGTTGCTGGAAAGCGATGACCAGTTCCAGTTCCTGGAGCATCCTGTTCTTGTCCCAGTATTCGCCGCCAATGTGTCCCGGATAGGTCACATTAAGAGGGAGGGTGCTGCCGTCGGGGTCCTGCCCTCCCTGGCTAACGAAAGCATAAGGAGAATAAAAGTGAAAACTATAAACAGTATTATCATCGCCGGTCGGTTCGAGCAAATCAAACGCGATGGGCTTGGCTAACCAGATTGACTCAACGATGATCGTATGCGCGCGATCCGCCTGCCGGATGGCAGTGGTGATTGTGCCTGCAAGCAGGTTCCAGTCTGAAGGGCTTCCCTCCACTTGATCCTCTGGATCCGGCTCGTTGACAATGTCGTAGCCGGCAATCACCGGGCCTCGATTAGCGTAACGCTCCGCCAGCTTTTGCCAAAAAAAGACCAAGTAGTCATGGTAAAGAAAGTCTGACCAGATTCGCCTGTCCTTTCCACCTGGCATAAACCATTCCCGGCTGCCAAGCGGGCGGTGGTTCGTCAGAATCACTCTAAGACCTAACCTCTCACAGAGGTCTATGTACCGGTCTAATTCCCAAAGGTCTGCTTCGTTCAGATGATACGGATCATTGTCGTCTTGAATAAACTGGATCTCTCGTATTCGAAGGCTTAACCGGATTGTGTTGACGTTCCAAACCTCCGATAGCTCGCGCAGATCGCTCCCAGTCACCAGGGACATGTCAACATTTACGCCCCAAAACACGTCCGGTCCCCATGCACGGCGAATCTGCGGCGTTGGGGAATCCGGTGAGGAGTCTGTAGCCACTGGAAGATTGCTGGCTGCCGCCGAAATCGCCACACTGTTAATTGTTCCTTGTATGCCGCCAGTGGTGGCACTGCCTTCTTGTGGCAGAAGAAGCGCAAAGAACACGAGCACTCTAAGAGTGATAACCCCATCTTTTATAAGCTCTTCTATCTTTGGAACCGACTTCCTGCGAGTATCCTCGATGCAGAAGTCCATAGTATTTGTCTCCTCAAAAAAAAGTTCTGGCGGGCCTACCCGCCCTTTACCGCGATTGTTCTGCCCAGTTAGTGCCTTAGTTAACACTTCCTATATTAAACTCTTGTTGAATTGAAAGACCCTCGGGTGTTCATGAATGTGTCCGTCCCATCCGCGCGCTATTTGCCGGTGACAAAACCTGAAGAAGAACTCGACAACTGCCAGCCCGGCGGCAACTCGGCAACCAGCAACTCATTTGCCCGCCCGCTGCCCGTGATTGTCACGGTATTCTCGCGCACGTTGATATCGAGCACGCAGCCGTGCAGGTGAATGCGTGTGATGGTCAGTTCCGGCCACTCTTTCGGCAGCCGCGGATTGACGGCGAACCCATCCGCGGTGGGTTGGAAACCGAGAAAACCGTAGAGCATGACTTGCGGCACCAGGATGCTTTCAAAAAACTCTTTGTCGAGCCCGAGCCCGCCGGCAACGTTTCCGCCCTGCATGGTGCCGCGCGCGGGGTTCTGGTAGTAGGCGCGGTAACCGCCGGCCGCCTGCGTCTCGTCGAACCACGCCAGGATTTCTTTGAGCCGCTGCCAGGCGTCATCGGGGCCGTCGGTGATCATCCGCGCCATCAGGTCGTGATAGGAGAAGCCCAGCACCGCACCGCCGTCTTGGACTTGCCCGCCCCACGGGATTCCTTCCGGATTGCTCCAGGCCCAGATGTAATAGTCGATGTTACGCCGGGTGGTGCTGCGCGGGCCGAAACGCCAGTGGTAAATATCCTCTCCGGTGGCCGTATCGACCTCGACTACGCGCCGGCCCGAGATCCAGTCGCGGATCGATTTGGCCCGTTCCGGCGTGGCGAAATTGTAATAGACAGCTTCGTTGTTCAGGAACGTGAACCCGTAATCATGCATGACGCCGTCCAAATCGACGGTGCCGAACCGGCCGGTCTCGCTGTTCCAGAACCGCTGGGCGCCGTAGTCCTTGACTTCCTGCGCATGCCGGCGGAGATCGCCCGGATCAAACGCTTCCGCGCCGGTAGCGACACACCACTGCGGGTGACTCACGATTTGCTCTTCGAGATCCGCCAGATCCTGGAGGGCGTCGTAGTAGTAAATCGTCGCCAGCGCGTCTTCGCCGCCGAACGGGAGCAAGTCCCAATAGTTGCTGCCAATCCCCTCCCCGCGGACAATCACCTTTTCTCCCTCGGGCGTCCTTCGCACGCCGCTGCGCCCCTCGTGCCCCGGCCACGTCGTATAGACGCACTTGCGCTCACGCGTATCGAACTCGTTCATGATGAACCGCATCGCCGACCGGACGCGGCCGATTTGTCCGCGGAGAAACGTGATGTCGTGCGTCCACATGAAGTAGTCATGGCAGCCGCGGACGAAATTGCCGTCGTTGATGTTGTGCCGCGTGTCGCAGGCGGTGTGAAACGATTTGATGACCACCTGTGCCGCAGCCTGGTTGTCGAACGCGATCCGCAGCCCCGTGATCGCGCCTTTCCACTCCGGGATTCTGTAGACGGACAACATGGTGCGCGTCTCGATGGTCGAAGTGGCCATCTCGGTCACAGACTTCGGCCCCATCGGCGGCGCGCTCAGGAGTTGCCCGGCCGATGTTGCGGCAGTGAAGTAGGCCCGGCATTCCGGGCTGAACTCGGCCTGCTCTTCCGTTGTCCATTCGACATAGCAGCGGGATCGATCAAGGCCGGTCGCCCACCAGTTCAGCCGCAGCCACGGAGCGCTCTTGGCCTCGATGTTAAACGCAGGCGCCTGGATGGTTGCCCCCGGCTCGACAAGATCCACCACCCACCCCTTCTCGCCGACCTCTCCCCCACTCCCGCCCGTGACAGTCCATCCCTCGGATGTGGCAGGGGGCGCGTCGTACCCGGGCACGCCGGTGCCGCGAAAATGCCAACCGATCCCGCCCGCTTCCATCCACCTTGGAAAC
>JAPLKX010000072.1 GCA_026387845.1 Candidatus Hydrogenedentota bacterium
CTGGAGAGCGTCAAGTTCAAGTACCTGCTGGACACCACGCGGAAGTACGCGATACCGCTCCTGGACTACTTTGACCGCATCGGCGTGACCCGCGCCAGCGGCCACACGCGGTACCTGCGAGCGCCAAGACCGCAGAATTGATAAAGACCGGGGGCGCTAGGAGAGAAGGTCTACGCTAACAGCCTTATTCCAGGAGAGGAGCTGCACACATGGCAACGCGGTACGCTGATCTGAGGTCGGCAACCCTGGAGCATCTAAGGGGCGGCCAAGAAGGAGTGGTTGACGATTCTACTGCTAAGGCCATTTCTGCAATCCTAGTCAAGCGGGGTCTGGCCGAATGCGGAGCGAATGATTACGCACGGATGGAACAGATTTTCCATGAATTGTATCTTCAACAAATAATCGTGCCGTGCGGCAGCGGAATGGTGTCTTCCGAAATCGGCAACATGCTGTGGCCTAAGTACAAGGTGACGGAATACGGTAGGGCAGTGCTTGGTAAGGCTGAGTACGTGCCTTACGACCCGGATGGTTATCTGAAGCAATTACGCAAAGAGATTCCCGAAATCGACCCTGTGATCGTGGCCTACCTTGAAGAGGCCCTTGAATGCTTGCGCCACGGTTGCCTTTTGGCGGCGGCAATCACTACAGGGTGTGCCGCTGAAAAAGCCCTATTGCAGTTCATTGATGTGTTTGGAACCACAATTATAGACGCCGGTGATGCGCACAATTACCAAAATGAAGTCAAAGCTCGAAATATAACGCAGAAGTACGCCGCAATGTGGAAGCGTCTTGAGAGACTTACGCACAGTCTTCCACAAGAACTTGCAATTGACCTGCACGTGAACCTCGATAGGATTTTTGAGTTAATCCGAACAGCAAGAAACGAGGCTGGCCATCCAACGGGCAATCGGCCTACCCGCGAACGCGTGCAGGCAAACTTCCTCCTTTTTCCCAATTACTGCAAGCAGGTGTACGGACTGCTCAACCATTTTTCGCACCGCAAAGTGTGATTCTGGCACCCGGTCACCGCCGGGCGCAGTGTCTGCGCAGTATCTCGGCGGTTTCTGCGTGCCCGCGCTCGGTGGCATAGTCGAGTGGCGAACCTCCGCAGGCGGACTGAGCCTTCGCCTCGGCGCCATAATCCAGTAGCAGCTGCACCACTGAGGGGTGACCGTAGAATGCCGCCAAGTGCAACGGCGTCCATGCGTGTTCGTCGGTCGCACTTGGCGCGGCCCCTGCCTCTAACAACACCCTTGCGATATCCGCTCGCCCATCGTCAGCCGCGATGTGCAGCGCCGTATCTCCGTATTGGTCTGCCGCATCGATATTAGTTCCGGATGCGATTAGCAATTGTACAAGAGAAAGATAGCCCGCCATGCTAGCTGCATGAAGAGGAGTATCACTTAGGATGTCAATAGCATTAACATCAGCACCACTACTTACCAAAAGCCTCGCGATGTCGGCGTGGCCATACCAACACGCCATGTGCAGCGCCGTGGAGCCACGGTCATCAGCTGCATCAACGACGGCACCTCTTGATAACAAACTCTTGACAACGGTGATGTGGCCATTCATCGCAGCGTAAAGAATTGGACAAGAGCCATTGCCACCGCACGCATTGGCATCGGCACCATAGTCCAAGAGAGCTCCTACAATAGAATTATGGCCATGCTTTGCCGCAACGCACAAGAAGGTGTCACCTCTGGCATCAAAGCCCCTGGCCAAATCCGCGCAGGATTTCAGAATGTCGATAACGCTCTCGATGTGGCCAAGCAGAATCTCGGCGTGGATTTGTGCAGAGAGGCTTAATAAGGCACATCCGGCGGTGCGCTGGATTGCGGCAAGATCTGAAAGCCCACGGGAAACTAGCCATTCGGAGCCAGGTGCAATCTGCCCCTGCCATCGGGGAGCAATATCTCGGCGTCCTAACCCTGGGGAATCGGCCATAACTAACCCCGCGAAGCCAAATCAGATAAGCGGCGCCTTGCATCCTCAATCTTGCTGTCTATGTCACATACCATGACAGCCAGAAGGTCGTGCCCTTCGTCATTGGCAGCCTCAGCCTTCACCTTAAGCCTAAAAAGATCGGTGGACTTGAGCTCCGCGATTTCGGCCGCAATTGCGCGCAATCGTTCTTGGGTAAAGGCGATCTTACGCAGCGTTCGCACCAGGTCTGCAGCGACGCCATCGCCCTTCACGGATTCCGGGGCCGATTCCCATTCGCCAAGGATTGCCCTCAGCCGGCCCTCGTCGCCATTCTCATAAGCCTGGTTTGCTTCGGCCATAAAACGATGGCGCCGAGTACGTTCCTGCTCATCGCCTGCCAAGTCCGGATGGACCGCCTTGGCCACCTCACGGTACAGACGTTTAAGTTCATCGGATGGGGCAAAGCGTCCTTCCTTTGCCGGTTCCTGGTCAAGCGTGGTAGCACGAGCAGATTGCTCAGCCTTCTGGCGCCACTCTTGTGCCCTGCCCTTAAGAGAATCGTCCACCGGGTTGAGGCGGGCTTCGGCTTCGGCGATCTGCGCCTCAATTTCGTCCAATTCGGCGTATCGTTGCCCCACCGTTGCTAGATACTTGCTCTCGAAGGCCGCAAGTTCGGCGCGGAGGGTGGCCAGTTCCAGTTCACGCTCCACCAAATCACGCTGCAGGGCACAAAGTTCGCCCAACTTGTTTTCCAGTTCTCTTTGTTCGGGAGTTTGGCGACGCGCGATCTGCATTTTGTTCCCGCATTTCCTCAAGAAAGAAAATCATCCCAAACAAAGGCCACGCCAATCGCCACGCTGGCAATTGAACCAAAAGGGCATGGACAAAGCAAGAACGTTGCCCCGGCCTAAGAATCAGGCCCCCCGACGGCAAACCCGAAAAGCGGGAATTCAGTGCTGATGTCATGTGCACCGCGCCACGCGGTGCGGAAGGTTACTTGCCTCAGCCAAACCCCGTGCCGGCGACGCCGAACTTGAGCGTCCCGGCGGGCAGGCCGAG
>JAPLKX010000092.1 GCA_026387845.1 Candidatus Hydrogenedentota bacterium
CGGCCACGGCCACGGGCACGGCAAAAAACAGGGCGAATGCCGGCAGCAGAAGCGTGCCGAGGCCGAAGGAGCTGAACAGGGTAAGCGCTGAGACCGCAAGTGAAACCAAGATTATGACAGCGTATGCCAATTGATTGCCTCCGCCTGCGCCTTGATTCGCCATCACGTGGGCGAGTAGGCTGAACCCGCCCGATTCACGTTGAATGTTTCTGAAAAAGAAAGGAATGGGGAGATGAAATTGTTCCTGGGAGCGGTTTTAGCGGTGTTGACGGCAGGGCAGATCGCGATGGGTGAGATTGTCATTGAAAAAGTGTTTGGAACGGAACTGCCGGGCAAGTACAAGCATCCGGCCTGCATCGAGGAACTGGACAACGGCGACCTGTACATCGCGTATTACGGCGGTTCGGGCGAGTACGAGCTTGACACGGCGGTGTTCGGGGCGCGGCTGAAAAAGGGCGAGACAACGTGGACCACGCCCGTGGCCATCGCCGACACGCCGTTTCATTCGGACGGCAACCCGGTGGTGTGGCAGGGGCCGGACGGGATCGTGTGGCTGTTCCACGTGGTAAGGTACGGCGAGACGTGGTCGGACTCGCGCATTCACGCTAAAATTTCGAAGGATCAGGCGCAGACGTGGTCGGACCCGTTCATCCTGGCCGACGAACGCGGGATGATGGTGCGGTCGCAGCCGCTTCTTTTGAACGATGGCAACTACCTGCTGCCGATCTACCATGAAACCGGCCACGATACCGAGTTTGTCGGCGCGGACACGACCTCGCTGTTCCTGCACTGCGACCCGAAGTCGATGACGTGGACCGAAACCAACCGGATCACGTCGCGTATCGGCAACCTGCAACCGTCCGTGGTACAAATTGACGACAATGACCTGATCGCGTACATGCGTCGCGGCGGCGGGTACGACCCGCGCGAGGATGCCTGGATGGTCCGCAGCGAGTCCCATGACGGCGGCCGGACCTGGAGCGAGGGAGTTGAGACGACGTTCCCGAACCCGAACGCGGCAGTCGATTTCATCAAGCTCGAGAGCGGCAGCCTGATGCTGGTGTACAACGACAGCAAGATCAATCGAACGCCGCTGACTGTCGCCATCTCAAAAGACAACGACAAGACGTGGCCGTATAAGAAGAACATCGCGACCGGCGAGGACGATTACGCCTATCCGTATGCGATCCAGGCGCGGGACGGGAAGATCCACCTCGTCTACACATCGCACGCCCGCGCGCAAATCAACCACGCCGTTTTCGAGGAAAAAGATATTACGGGGGAATGAACTATATGGAGTGCGGCAGCATTCTGCCGCTTTTTGCCGTCGGTGGCGCCAAAAAGCGGCAGCAAGCTGCCGCACTCCATACAGCGTCGTTAACATAATGAGATCTGAACCTGCGCGCTGAGGTTTTCAACGAGGGTTCGGTCGAAGTGGCCGATGTCCCACGACATGGCGTTTGCAGCGCCGGCCGCAATAGCGAGCCGTACGGTATCATGCAGGCTCATGGCTTCCATGAGGCCGATGGCAAACCCTGCGACGAGCGCGTCGCCGCTGCCAACAGGATTTACTTCTTGGATCTCAGGCGGTACGGCCCGCAGGCGCGTCTGCCCGTCTGAGACGATGGCGCCGGATTTCCCCAGCGACAGCACGACGAGCTTCACGCCTTTTGCATGAAACCAGTCAACCGCCTCGAGGCGGCTCTTGTCGGTGCCAAGCGCATAGCCGACCAATTCCTCGGCCTCGGCGATGTTTGGCTTGCACATAAACGGGGCCGCGTCGATGCCAAGCCCGAGTTCCGGCCCGTGCGAGTCGAGCACCGTGATAGCGCCGGCGTCCGCCGCGTGGCGGATGAGGCGTGCGTAGATGCCTTTGATGGCAGGATCAGGGACGGTGCCGTTGAACGTGACGACACGCGCGCCCACCAGCGCCGCGCAGAACGTCTCTTCGAACTTCCGCTCTTCCTCGGGCGTGACGCGCGGGCCCGGCTCGAAGAAGGCCGTCTGCCGGTGTATTTTTTCTTCGAGCACGGTCGTAATGGTCCGCGTCTGGTCGCCGACCCATACAGGCACGCATTCGACGCCGTCCTGCCGCTCAAGCATTTCGACGACGTGCGCTCCCGGATGACCTCCAACGACGACGAGCGCGCGTGTGTCCCGGCCGAGATTTTTAACGGCGCGGGAGACATTAGTCCCTTTTCCGCCGGGTATGCAGGTGTATCGGGGCGACCGCATGAAGGAGCCGACGCGGAGTTCGTCGATGAAGACGGTTTTGTCGACACACGGATTAGGAGTGACTGTAAGGATCATCGCTTAAGGCCAGTGGACATTGTGGACACAGTGGACGTTGTGGACGCTGTGGACAAATCAGCGCCACCTGATGCGCGCATCGTACCGGGCCGCGCGTTGGGACGCCCCCCGGCAGTTGTGGGGAGTGTTCCTTTTTTGTCTCCTACTTTGGACACAATAGAAAAGCAATAGTCAGCCTTCATACCGCGCCAAAGCGACGCCGGCGGCGCCGATGACGCCCGAGTCCGCGCCGAGGCCTGCGGGCAGAATTTGCGCGCGGCGGGCCGGGACTTCAAAACTATTGGCCATGACCGTAGCGCGGATCGGATCGAACAGGGCCTCGCCGGCCGCGATCATGCCGCCACTGAGGATGACCTTTTCCGGGTTGAGGAGGTTAACGAGGCTCGAGATGCCGAGGCCGAGCCACGTGGCGGTTTCGTTCATGACCCATCGGGCGAACTCGTCGCCCGCGGCCAGAGCTTGGGAGATCATTTTGCCGGTGATCTTCGTGACGTCGCCGCCGGCCATTTGTATGAGGCGGGTTTGCCTGCCTTCGTTAATGCCCTGAATGGCCGTGCGCACCATGCCGGTCACGGACCCGTAGGCTTCGAGGCATCCGCGGCATCCACACCCGCACATGCGGCCGTCGCGCATGACTTTGAGGTGTCCGATTTCGCCTGCGGTGCCGTCGATGCCGCGGAGCAACTGGCCAAACACGACAATCCCGCCGCCGACGCCGGTGCCCAGCGTGAGCAGCACGATGCTGTCTGCGCCCTGCCCCGCACCCAGCCAGAACTCGCCGTAACATGCCACGTTCGCGTCGTTGTCGACGAAGCAGGGGAACCCGAGCCGTTTTTGCATCTCCGCGGCAAGCGGGACGTCTTTCCAGCCGGGCAGGTTGGGTGGGCTGTAGACGATGCCCGTCTGCCAGTTCATGGGTCCGGGCGCGCCAAACCACGCCGCGAGCACGTCGGAGCGTGATGCGCCGGCTTGTTTCAGTGCTGCGTCGATACTGTCGACCATGGCGCGCATAACAGCCTCGGGCCCGCTTTCGGCCTGCGATGGCCGGGAGTCTTTGGCCAGGATGCGCCGGTCGCGCGTGACGACGGCGGTTTTTGCGTTGGTTCCACCCAGGTCTACGCCAACGATGAGTTCTCTCACGATTGTCCCTCCGGGGTCGTGCCCAGTGGCGCGCACGCGCGTCCTATAAACTCGATGGCCCTGCGCATCCGCGCCAGGCTCGTTTCTTTCCCGAGCAATTCGGCCAGCTCGAATAAGCCGGGCCCGACGCTCTTGCCCGTCAACGCCAGCCGCGTCGGATGAACGTAATGGCCGAGGCTGTTGCCGGTCCGCTCGACGAGCGTTTCATAAGCGGCGCGCAACGCGGCGGCGGTCCATTCCGGGACCTGCTCCATAGCGTCGAGCGCTTCGTCCATACATTTGAGCGCGTCCGGCGCCATCCAGTGTTTTCGGACGGCCTTCTCCTCGTATTCGGCCGGTTCGGAGAAGAAGAAATCGGTATACGTGACAATCTCGTTAAGCGTTTTGATTTTTTCCTGGCAGATGGCCGTCATCCGGGTCAGCCATTCGGTTGACTTGGCGGTGGTATCCAGGCCGGCAGCCTGCAAGCGGGGGATAAGCCGGTCGCGCAGGTCTTCGACCCCGAGCATCCGGATGTGCTGGCCATTCAGCCACTGGACTTTCTTGAGGTCAAACCGGGATGCGGACGCGCCCGCCCGGTCCAGGGAGAACTTTTTAACCAGGTCGTCCCGAGTGAGCAATTCGGTGCCGTCCTCGGGCGTCCAGCCCAGGAGGGCGAGGTAATTGATGAGCGTCTCGGGCAGGTAGCCGTCGTTGCGCCAATCGAGGACGTTGGCGCCGTGCATCCGCTTGCTGTACTTCTGGCCTTTTTCGTCGTGGACGAGCGGCATGTGGGCGAACTGCGGCGCCTGGTAGCCCAGCGCCTCAAACAACATGACGTGGCGCGTGGTGTTGGTGAGGTGGTCGTCGCCGCGGACGACGTGCGTGATCTTCATCAGCCCGTCGTCGACCACCACGGCCAGGTGAAAGATCGGGTCGCCGTTCGGTTTGATGATGACGAAATCGTCGAACTCTTTGTTCTCAGTCCTGACGGTTCCCTGTATGATGTCGTCAATGACAGTCACACCGTCGGGCACGCGGAACCGAATCACGTAGGGTGCGTTGCCTTTCGCGTGAATCTGATCCGGCGTGAGCTTTTTGCATACGCCGCTGTACCGTGGCGGGCGTTTCTCGGCGGCGGCCCGTTCGCGTTCGGCGTCGAGCTCTTCTTTGGTGCAGAAGCATTTGTAGGCTTTGCCCTCATCGAGCAGCCGCTGGGCCTCCCTGCGATACAGGTGCATGCGCTGCGACTGGCGGTACGGGCCGTAGTCGCCCTTCTCGGGGATGTGCTTGAACGCGGGGCCTTCGTCCCAATCGAGGCCGAGCCACGTCAGGCAATCGAACAGGACCTCGGCGTATTCTTCCTTGCTGCGCTCGACGTCGGTGTCTTCGAGCCGCAGGATAAACGTGCCGCCGCAATGGCGTGCGATCAGCCAGTTGTACAGCGCGGTCTTTGCGTTGCCGATATGGAAGAAACCCGTCGGCGACGGGGCAAATCTTACCCGAACATTCTCCACAAAAAGGCTCCAAAAATGTTGAACAACAAATGTACCACGGAAGGCGCGCGATTGGAGAGAGAGCATACACCATTTTTGGCGGGAAAATCATCTTGCAATTGCGGATTGGGGATTTCCGGCCAAGGTAGCACGCGGTGCGCGTTAACTCCGTGGGCGGCGCGGTCGTGTCGCCCGCGCCTACGAAACGATCAAGGGAGAGTGGGACCATGTTGTCTTGCCTGAAAACTGGCCCCCGGAGTAAACTTCGGCGCACCCGGAGTTTAACCAGAGACGGAGGCCGCGGATGAAAGCCTTTTATTGTGTTGGAACGCATTGGGACCGGGAGTGGTACGAGCCGTTTCAGGAATTCCGGATGTGGCTGGTAGAACTGATCGACGAGTTGTTGGACCTCCTTGATCGAGATCCGGCTTATAAGTCATTTCATCTTGACGGCCAGGCAGTGGTGCTGGAAGATTACCTCGAGATCCGGCCGGAGCGGCGGGATCGGCTGGTGGAGATGCTCAGGCAGCGGCGGCTGATTGCGGGTCCCTGGTATGACCTGCCGGACGAATGGCTTATCTCCGGCGAGAGTTTTGTGCGGAACCTGATGCGTGGGTTCCGGGTG
>JAPLKX010000442.1 GCA_026387845.1 Candidatus Hydrogenedentota bacterium
GGGTATTCAACGAGATCTCCGCCGTGGTCCGCCAACTCGAACAGGGTCTGCCGCGAATGAGCGCGGACAGGGCCGGACTGCGCAGCCTTACGGCTTGGCCTTGGATTATTAGTCTCAACTTGAACGCGAATTAGAATAAGATCTCCCGCATTCACGTTATTCGAGGGTTCTATCATGCCTGATTTTGATGCCGAACGCCGGTTGCAAGCCGAGCAGATCCGGGCGCGGTTGCTCGAGATCGCCGAAACCATTTACGAGTTGCGGACGCCGATTGCCCGCATCGAGTCGGTGGTGACGGGGACGGGGCGCGGGCCGGAGCGAATCCCGCGCTCGGGCTGGAAGCCGTTTCCAATGCACGGCCGGTGGGGCGGGTTCGATCAGACGACGTGGTTCCGGATGCGCGTGCGCGTGCCAAAGTCGATGCAGGGCCGCCGCGTGGTGGCGCTCGTTCGGCCGGGAGGCGAATCACTGGCCTACGTGAACGGGCAGCCGTTCCAGGGGCTCGACTTGAACCGCGACGAACTCTACCTGACCGACAAGGCGCGCGGCGGCGAGACGTTCGAGATCGTACTCGAGTCGGTGCCCAGCGTCCGGTTCGACGAGTACCACTGTTTCGAATATGCGGATTTTGCCGTGATGAACCCCGCCCCGTGGGACTTCTATTACGACTGTAAAGTCCTTATCGACGTGTGTGAACAGCTTGATCCGAACTACGCGCCCCGCCGGGAAATGATGTGGTGGCTGCTGAGCACGATGCAGTACGTCGACATGCAGCACAAAGGCGAGCCCGCTTATTTCCAATCATTCAGGGCGGCGCGCGAGCTGATGGGCTTGTGGCTGAAAACGTACCGGGCAAGTTACGGGCTGGGTGAGTTGACGCTGACCGGCCAGTCGCACATCGACACGGCGTGGCTATGGCCGCTGCGCGAGACCCGGCGGAAATGTGCCAGGACGTTTTCCACGGTCCTCAACTATATGGACCGGTATCCCGAGTACGTGTTCATGGCCAGCCAGCCCGTCCAATATGAGTGGATCGAGCACCACTACCCGGAACTCTTTGAGCGCATCAAAGCCCGCGTGAAAGAAGGCCGGTGGGAACCGTTCGGGGCGATGTGGGTCGAGTGCGACTGCAACCTGACGTCCGGCGAGTCACTGGTGCGCCAGTTGCTCTATGGCAACCGGTGGTTCCGCAAGCATCTCGGCGTGCAGTCGCGGACGGCGTGGCTGCCCGACGCGTTCGGCTATTCGTGGGCGCTGCCGCAGATCCTGAAAAAGGCCCAGATCGATACCTTTGTGACGACGAAAATCTCTTGGAACCGCTACACGGACTTCCCATACAGCGCGTTCCAGTGGGAAGGGGCGGACGGCTCCCGCGTGCTGGGCCTGATGCCGCCCGGACCCTACAACGGCAACGTCATTCCAAAGGACCTGCTCGAACAATGGCAGAAATGGAAACAGAAAGAGCGGATCCACGAGGCGCCGTTCCCCTATGGTTGGGGTGACGGCGGCGGCGGCCCCACCCTCGAGATGCTCGAGTACGGCCGGCGGCTGGGCAACATCGTCGGGATGCCCAGATGTTCGCACGGCCGGATGCAGGATTGCATCGACAGGATTGCGGACGAAG
>JAPLKX010000137.1 GCA_026387845.1 Candidatus Hydrogenedentota bacterium
CGTGGGAAAACTACTGCAAGGCCGCCGTGCAGGGGTTGAACCGGCATTTTAACCCCGCGGAACTGCCCGGTATGGACCTGGTCGTCTCAGGTTCAATCCCGATGCGGGCGGGGCTGAGTTCGTCTTCGGCGCTTGTGGTAGCGTGCGCGCTGGCGTACCTCCGCATCCTTGGAAAAACGCTGGACAAAGACGTCTCGCGGATCGGCCTTGCGGGGCTACTCGCCGAAGCCGAACATTACGCCGGCACCCGGGGCGGCGGCATGGACCAGGCTATTATGCTGCTCGGCGGGCGCAACTTCGCGTGTAAAATCGACTTCTTCCCGCTTCGTATCGAGCAGGTCCCGCTGCCGGCCGGCCACGTGTTCGTCATCTGCAACTCGCTGGTGCCGGCCAACAAAACCAGCAACGCCCTCCACCGCTACAACGCCGGGCCACGGTTGAGCAAGCTCATCTGCGCGCTCGTCGAAAAACAGGCCCAGGAAGAGTTCAGCGACGAGATCCGGCTGGACCGCATCGGCGACCTCTGGTACGGCCACCTGTGCCTCACTCACGAGGAAGTGGACGGCCTGTTCAGCCGGGCGTTGCCCACCCCCGCCACGACACTCCAGCAGGCCGCGGACCGGCTCGGCATCTCTGTCCGCGAAATCCGCGACCGATGGCTCGGCAACCTCCACGAACCTCCGGAGGGGTTCAACCTCGAGGCCCGCGCCAGGCATCTGCGCACCGAATGCGTCCGGGTCGAGGCGGCGCGCGACGCCCTACTCGCCGGCGACGCCCCACGCCTCGGCTCGCTCATGAACGAGTCCCACAAAAGCTGCGCCGACGACTACCAGATCAGTTGCCCGGAACTCGACCGGCTGGTCCTGGCCGCCCGGCGTGCCGGGGCCATCGGGGCCAGGCTGACGGGGGCGGGGTTCGGCGGGTGCACTGTCAACCTCGTTCGCCGGCCTGACCTGTATGCGGTGGTTGCCGCCATTCAAAAAGACTACTACAAAGGGCTCGCACCCGAATTCACCGTGTTTCCCGCAGATGCCTCCGACGGCGCCGCCTACTTGTAATTTCCCACCAAAGCATCTACTATAAATACCGCAACTACTGCTGAAACTGACAGCCCATCAGGAGTTTGACTTCGGGTGGAATAAGACGATGTCCAGCCGCCGTTCTTGACCGCCGCCTTGGCGAGCAGTTCTAGTGGCCTATCGGCGGAGTAAGCGTTGCCGGACCCGCGCGCACGGGCGATGGCAGATTTCGTCTTTTGACAGGCGTCCGCTAATCGTGGTAGCGTTCTCGTGGGAAGGAGTGCTAACCTCCCTCTTTCCGGGAATGTCTGCGACACAATGGCGCCCCGCGAGGAGTGTCCAATGAGATGTCCGGGCCATCCCAATGCGGAAGTAGTAGGATACTGTAGTGTATGCGGGACGTTTGGTTGCGCCCAATGCATCAAGACCTACCAGGGCAACCAATTGTGCCCGCGCCATTACCGGCCTATTGCCCAGAAAATTGAAGAGGAAAAAAAGCACGAGGAGTCGCGAAAACGGCGCCCGCGACAGCGGCTGGTTGTCAGATACGCCGACGGAAACCGCGAGTACGGCGTGTGTTTTGCCCTTAACCTGAAGGAACCCGGGTTTCACCTGGACCTGTGCGACAGCGAAGGCACCCCATTGGGCAAAACCAATTACGTCGCGTTCAGGGATCTCAAAGCGGTGTTTTTGGTCAAGAGTTTCGACGGCAAATACGACCGCACGGTCCGTTACAAAGACTACACCGCGGAGGGCGACGACCTGATCGCACGGTTCAAAGACGGCGAGGTCGTCAAAGGCCACTGCCTTCACCGCTACGACCCCGAGGAGCCCCGGTTTCACCTGGTCCCGCAAGACCCCACCACGAACAACATCAGCATCGTGGTCGAAAAACGCGCGATCGACACCGTCTATACGCCGGAAGAGTACCGGCAGGTCGAAGAGCAGGAAAAAACCGCCAAGGGCGCCGATTCCGCGGGGCTGAGCCAGGAAGAAACTACCGGCGATTTCTACTTCGAAACCCGCAACTACGCCGGCGCTATGGAACAGTACAGGCTGGCCACGGCCAAGTTCCCCCACGTCAGAAGGCTGCAGAAAAAGATCCTCATGGCCCAGTACAACATTGGCGTGAACTTCATCAAGCGCCACGAATACGACAAAGCCCTCGTGTGCATGGAGACGGTGCTCAAGGGCGACCCGCACAACGAACGGGTGCGAAAAAAAGTCGCCCAGTTGCGTCATATTATCGAGAAGGGCACAAGACCGGACGCCGCAGCCGAACCGGGGCTGCAGGATTAAGCGCGCGCATGCGCGCACGTCCTGCGACCCTGTTGAGTGTTAGGGAAAGGTTGTAATGCTTATCGCCATTATCGCGGACCTTCACGCCAACTTGGAGGCCACTACCGCCGTCTTCAAAGAGATTGACAATCGCAAGCCCGACCGGGTGTTTTGCCTTGGCGATCTCACCGGCTACAACGCCCAGCCCAACGAAGTCATTGATATCCTCCGAGATCGCGATATTCCTACCATCATGGGCAACCACGACGCCGCCGTCTGCGGGCTCGAAGACCCCTGGTTTTTCCGTGCCGCCGCCAAAAAGGCCATCGAATGGCAGACCGGCCAGGTGAGGGAAGAGAACCGGAAATGGCTGATGAGGGCGCCCGAGCAGATGGTGTTCAGCAAGACATGCCTGGGCGTACACGGCTCGCCATCGAGCCGGGACGACTACATCATCGACTGGCTCGATGCCATGCGCCAGATCGAGTTCCTCAACGGCAGGGACATCAACGTCTGTTTTTTCGGACACAGCCACAGGCCCTCGTTTTTCAGCGAGAAAGGGGCCGCACAGGCCATCGGCCCCGGCACCACCCACGAATTAAGGCCCACCAACAGGTATTTCATCAACCCCGGAGCCGTCGGCCAGCCACGTGACAGAGACCCGCGAGCCGCGTTCGGGTTCTTTGACCTCGAGAAAAAGACGTTCGAGTTCTGCCGGGTCGAATACGACATCGAATCCTGCGCCCGAAAAATTCTCCAGGCGGGGCTGCCCGTCGAGCTCGCTACGAGACTCTCGAAGGGCAAATAGGTGTGGCGGTGACACTGCGCGAACAATTCGAAGAGCGCGAACGAAAGACGCTCCGGCCCGACGCGGCCCATGCCGCGGATACCCGCGGCCGCGCCATACCCGAACAAGAACACGTTTACCGGACCGCATTCCAGCGAGACCGCGACAGGATCCTCCACTCGAAATCATTCCGCCGGCTCAAACACAAAACCCAGGTGTTCCTCGCACCCGAAGGCGACCATTACAGGACCCGGCTCACCCACACGCTCGAAGCCGCCCAAATCGCGCGCACCGCATCCCGCGCCCTGTTCCTCAACGAGGACCTCACCGAAGCCATCGCGCTCGGCCACGACCTCGGCCACACCCCGTTCGGCCACGCAGGCGAAGCCGCGCTCAACGAGGTCTATGCGCCGGGGTTCCAGCACGCCGAACAGAGCCTGCGCGTCGTTGACCTGCTCGAACAAGGCCGGCTCGGGCCCGGGCTCAACCTCACGTTCGAGGTCCGCGACGGCATTCTCAACCATTCCAAAGGCAGGTCGGTGCTCGATGGGCGGCGGCCCGAACGCGCGGGCACGCTTGAAGGCCTGCTGGTCAGCGCGTGCGACGCGATCGCGTACATCAACCACGACATCGACGACGCCGTCCGGGCCGGCATCATCACGCTCCACGACCTACCCCGAGACGCCGTCAAGATCCTCGGCTCCTCGACCTCCGACCGGATCGACGCCATGCTCACCGGGCTCATCCACGGCAGCCAGGACGGACCCATCGCGTTTACGCCCCACATCCTCGAAGCCACCAACATCCTGCGGTCGTTCATGTACGAAAATGTCTACGCTTCCGAAGCCATCAACCGCGAGATCCGCAAGGCCAAAAAACTCCTCTGCGACCTCTACTACCACCTCGTCGATAATCCGATCATCGACATTTACCCAGCCACAAAAGGCGACTCCCCCGAACGCCGGGCCGTCGACATGGTCGCCGGAATGACCGACCAGTACGCACTCAGGCTCTACCGCCAACTCTTCTTCCCCACCGCCTGGGAAAAATGGTAAATGCGGAATGCGGAACGCGGAATTTTTGCGATGGCCCCGTCCACGCAGTCCACAATGTCCACAACGTCCACAGCGCGGCGTAGCCGCAACCAAAAAGCCAACATAGGGACACTCCCCGTCTGGGACGCCTCCCGGCAGTTGTGGGAGGTGTCCCTTTTTTTGAACATGCCAGCCTTGCCAACAAAAGTGGGACACCCCCCAACTGCCGGGGGGCGTCCCAGACGCGCGGATTTCTGCGCGGGAAAACAAGAAAATGAAGGTTAGTAGTACAGTGTCCACTAGTTTCCTCCAAGCCTCCACCCCTTTTTCATCATTCATCATTCATCATTCATCATTTAAAAAAGCCCCGGGCCGATTTCCAGCCCGGGGCTCTATATGCTTCCCTTACTTCCGCTTTGCTGGCGCCTTCTTCGCTTTGGCCTTGGCCTTCGGTTTGGCCGCCTTGGCCTTGACCTTCGGCCTGGCCACCTTCCGCGGCGACTCGATAGCCGCCTGGGCCGCGGCCATCCGCGCAATCGGCACGCGGAACGGGCTGCAGCTCACATAATCCAGCCCCACGCGGTGACAGAACTTGACCGATTCGGGGTCGCCGCCGTGCTCGCCGCAGATGCCGCACTTCAGGTTCGGCCGCACTGACCGCCCCCGCTCGACGCCCATCCGCACAAGCTGGCCTATCCCGTCCTGGTCGAGCCGCTGGAACGGGTCTTCCGGGAGGATCTTCTTGGCGAGGTAGTACGGCAGGAACCCGCCGATATCGTCTCTCGAGAAGCCAAACCCCATCTGCGTGAGGTCGTTTGTCCCGAAGCTGAAGAACTCGGCCCTTTGGGCGATCTTGTCGGCAACCAGCGCTGCCCGCGGGAGCTCGATCATCGTCCCGACCATGTAGTTCAGCCGGACCTTGTACTGTTTCTGGACCTCGTCGGCGACACGCCGCACGATGGCTTCCTGGTTCGCGAACTCGTTCGGATGGCCGACCAGCGGGATCATGATTTCCGGCATCACCTTGACGCCCTTTTTCGTCAGTTCGGCGGCCGCCTCGAGGATGGCCCGGGCCTGCATCTCCGTGATCTCGGGATACGCAATGCCCAGCCGGCATCCGCGATGACCCAGCATCGGGTTCAACTCGTGCAACTGCGCGATCCGCGCCCGGATTCTGTCCGGCGCCACCCCGATCTGCTCCGACAACTCCTTGATCTGCTCGTCATCGAGCGTGACGAACTCGTGCAGCGGCGGGTCGAGCAGCCGGATCGTCACCGGCTTGCCCGCCATCGCCTCGAGAATGCCCATGAAGTCCGACTTCTGGTACGGCAACAGCTTCATCACCGCCTTGCGCCGGGTATCTTCGTTCTCCGCCAGGATCATCTCGCGCATGTGGATGATACGCTCCGGATCAAAGAACATGTGCTCGGTCCGCGTCAGGCCGATGCCTTCCGCACCGAACGCTACGGCCTGCGCCGCGTCGACGGGCCGGTCCGCGTTCGTCCTGACCTTCATCTGCCGCGTCGCGTCCACCCACGTCATCAGTTTCTTGTACCACTTGTTTTTCTCCGGCTCAGCGGGCACCACCGGCAAATGGCCTACATAAACGATCCCCCGCGTGCCGTTCATCGAGATCCAGTCGCCCTCGTGGATCGTCAGGTCGCCCACCGTCGCTTTCCGCTCCTTCAGATCGATGTGGAGCGCGCCGCAACCCACGATACAGCATTTGCCCCAGCCTCGAGCCACCAGCGCCGCATGCGACGTCATCCCGCCTTTTGCCGTCAAGATCGCCTCGGCAACGTGCATCCCGTGGACGTCCTCCGGGCTCGTCTCCGTGCGGACCAGGATGATTTTCTTGCCCTTCTGCGTCCAGTCCGCCGCGTCGTCTGCTGTAAACACCACCTGACCGACGCCCCCGCCCGGGCCCGCCGGCAACCCTTTCGCGACAACCTGGGCGTCACGTTCCGCCGCAGGGTCGAGCATCGGGTGAAGCAACTCGTCAAGCTGCTCCGGCGCCACGCGCATCACCGCCGTCTTCTGGTCAATCAGCTTCTCGTCGGCCATATCCACCACCATCCGCACCCCCGCCGTACCCGTACGCTTGCCAACCCGGCACTGGAGCATCCACAACACGCCTTCCTCGATCGTGAACTCGATGTCCAGCATGTCGCGGAAATGATGTTCAAGTTTCACCCGGATCGCGTCGAGTTGCTTGTAAAGTTTTGGATTCTGCTCTTCGAGCGACAGGAGGTGCTCGCTGTGCTCGGTCTTCGTCGCCTTGTTCAACGGCGACGGCGTCCGTGTCCCTGCCACCACGTCTTCGCCCTGCGCGTTCACCAGCCACTCGCCGTAAAATTTATTGTCGCCGGTAGCCGGGTCGCGCGTGAACGCAACGCCCGTCGCCGATTTGTCGCCCGTGTTCCCGAACACCATCGCCTGAACACTCACCGCGGTCCCCCACTCCTCGGGAATCCGCTCGATCCGCCGGTACTCGCGCGCCCGCCTGCCGTTCCACGACTGGAACACCGCTTTGATGCCGCCCCACAACTGCTTTTCGGCGTCGTCCGGGAACTCTTGGCCGATCACCCGCTTCACAATCGATTTGAACTCGTCGGCCAGTTTTTTCAGATCTTCCGCGGTCAGGTCGGTGTCGACCTCGTAACCTTTCTCCTTCTTCATCCGCTCCATCGCCTGTTCCATCTGGAGCCGCGCACCCTCGCCCTCCGGCAACTCGAGCCCCGCCGCCTTCTCCATCACGACGTCGGCGTACATCATGATCAGCCGCCGGTACGCGTCGTACACAAACCGCTCATTACGCGTCTTCGCGATCAAACCGGGGATCGTCTTGCTGGTTAAACCCACGTTCAACACCGTATCCATCATGCCCGGCATCGACCTGCGCGCACCCGACCGAACCGAGATCAGCAACGGGTTCTTCGCATCCCCGAACTTCTTCCCCATGGACTTCTCGACCTTCGCCATCGCCGCATTCACTTCCTTCGTCAGTTCCGCCGGGAGTTTCTTATTGTTCCGGTAATACTCCGTGCACATTTCGGTCGTGATCGTAAAACCCGCGGGAACCGGTATCCCCAGGTTGCACATCTCCGCCAGATTGGCCCCCTTCCCGCCAAGCAGGTTTTTCATCTCGGCTTTGCCATCCGCTTTTCCCTCGGCGAAGTAGTACACGTTCTTCTTAGCCATTTCCGCCCTTCTCCTTGGTTATTTGCACAACTGTTGTTCGACTTTTTTTTTCGGGAGCCGTTTGCGACGCGTCAAGGCCGCCCATTGCGGGCAGCCAGGCGGTGTTCTAACCCCGCGAACACTGATTTAGTATATAGAACGCCCGCAACCAAGTGCAAATACCAATGATCCCCCAATGATCGCCCGGCTGCCCGCTCCGTCATCCTATCCAACCGCATGGAAGAGTACTGGGAGAATCGTGCCATCGCCTAAAAACCGACAATTCTGACGCAGGCCCTGATCCCCTAATGGACCTGCGTCATAAAAAAGGGTTTTGCAGCGATGTGCTATCTCAGTAATCTGTACCGCATTCGGCGGAAAGACACGTCCTGTAACGAACAATGGCCTGAGCAGCGAGTCGCAAAAGACCAGGGATAGGTGGCCATCCGGCACAGCGCATCCTCCGTGGCAACGGCCAGAGAAAAGACCTTGACACTCTACATTATGCCTTGTATAATAAAGTAAACCTGCTCACTCGTCGAGCGCTGCAGGGGGGATTCGTTGAAATCTGAAGCAAAATCAAAGTGGACCGAGAGGAAAGGAGCTTCTTCATGAATGGGCGCAACTATGCCGTTAAAGCGATGACATGGGCGTTTCATATCGTGTTTTTCTTGACGGTGCTGACTACTCAGGGTGTGTTTGCGCAAAGCGATCTTCCTCGGGATGCGACATGGGTTACCAATGGGCCCGTAAGAGCGATCGCTTCAACACCAACCCTGACATACATAGGCGGCACCTTCACATATGTGGGGCCCAATACCGGCGGAGGTGCGGTGGTCGACTCCTCGACGGGGGAGGTAGTTCTGGGCTCACCTACAGTGACGGGGTTGGTCCAGACCTGTGTACCGGATGGGTCCGGAGGATGGTATATTGGCGGAGCTTTCACGAAAGTTGGTCGTGTCAATCGTAGCAATATCGCTCACATCCTTGCGGATGGCACGGTTGATCCCGCCTGGAATCCTGCTCCTTCGGGCAGCATAATGGCCATGCAGCTCAGTGGTAATCATCTATATGTAGGTGGCAATTTTACGAGTATTGGCGGTCAAACGCGTAGTGCGGTTGCGGCCCTGGACCGGGTCACGGGCGCCGCCACCGCATGGAATCCAAATCCGACGGGAACAGCTCCTGTCGTTGGCGCGCTGGTCGTGTCCGGGAGTACCGTTTATGTGGGTGGCAACTTTGACAGCATTGGCGGCCAGCCGCGCCAGCGCATCGCCGCCGTGGACGCTGTAACCGGCAACGCCACGGCCTGGAGCCCCGAAGCCGGAGGGTTTGTAAGCGCAATCGTGGTCGTGGACGGCACCGTGTATGTCGGAGGACAGTTCACCACGATAGGTGGCAAGCCACGCAACCACATTGCCGCGGTTGATTCCGCAACGGGCGACGCGACCGCGTGGAATCCCAACGCATCGGGGAGTGCACTTGTCTTTGGCATTGGCATTAACGCCTTGGCGGTTTCCGAAAACTTGATCTATGTGGGGGGCAATTTCGACAGCATCGGGGGCCAAGCACGATGGGGCATCGCGGCGTTAGATCTCTCGACAGGCCTAGCTACCGCCTGGAACCCGACTGCCAAATTGAATCCAAACGAGGCAAACCCAAACCAGACAGATGGAATCAAGTACGACGAACCAGGGGAGGTGCATGGGTTTGAGGTGGTAGGCGACAAGGTTTACGTGGCCGGTTCGTTCACGACTATAGGTGGTCAGCAACGCAGATGTGTCGCGGTTCTGGACACGGCGACTGGTTCCGCCACGGCTTGGAACCCGCGCCCAGAGGGTCTGTTATTCGAATATGCTCCGTTGTGGACTTGCTCGGTAGTGCGATTGTCCGGAAACGCGGTTTACGTCGGAGGTGGCTTCTACACGATAGGAGGTAAGACACGAAACGGTATTGCAGCGTTGGATAGGGCCACCGGTGCCGCCACCGAATGGAACCCTGACGTGTTTGGTGATCCAGAGTCTTACAGCGACTTGTTCACAAGTACTGTTAACTGTCTGGATGTGGCGGGTTCAACGGTGTATGTTGGCGGCGCATTTGACACTGTTGGGGGCCAGACGCGATGGGGGATTGCTGCCGTGGATGGCACCACGGGCGAGGCCACCTCATGGGATCCCCATTTCGGGGATGGGGCTGTCGTATTCACGCTTCGGGTATCGGGCAACACGGTGTACGTTGGCGGCGCGTTCAACAGTATCGGGGGTCTGGCGCGGTGGGGGATTGCTGCCCTGGATATCACCACGGGAAACGCTACAGCCTGGGATCCGAAGGCGCTGGGCAACTCAGGAACGACGGGATGGGTCTACGCCCTTCAGTTGGTTGGATCAACAGTGTATGCTGGCGGCGCGTTTGATGGTATCGGTGGCCAGCCTCGGTGTAACATTGCCGCTCTTGACGCCGGCACGGGCGCTGCCACAGCTTGGAACCCAAGCGCGGGGGATTATTATGGTAGTGTGTCGTCGCTTCTTGTGAGTGGCAACACCGTATATATGGGAGGAAGTTTTTCTTCCGTTGGCGGCCAAAACCGCAACTGCATTGCCGCGGTCGATGTTACCACAGGCAATACGACGGCATGGAATCCTCCGCTAGACCTTACCGAGGACTTTCCGCCCCATGCCCTCGCAACAGCAGAGAACGTAGTGTACGTGGGTGCTGACAACTTTGGCATCGTTGCTCTCGACAAAGATACAGGCGAACTGCTGCCATGGTGCCCCATGCCGGGTCAATCGTGTCGTTCTCTACATATAGATGGGAATACTCTATATATTGGAGGCGAGTTCGTGCAATTAGGAGGCCTGTCACGCTGCTTTTTTGCCGAGTTTTCCATCGTTCCAACTTACGTGGTGGTCCCCGATGTTGTGGGCCAAGATCTTTCGGCCGCCGAGGCTGCGATGACGGAAATCGGGCTTATCGTAGGCACGGTAACCTCGCTATCTAGCATATCCGTTCCAGCAGGCCACATTATGAGCCAGGAGCCCGTGGCGGAAACAGAAGTGCCTGAAGGCACAGTCGTCGCCTTGGTCGTTGCCTCAGGTCCAGAATCGATTGCGGTACCGGATGTCGTAGGGCAACCACTTGCGACGGCGCAGTCGTCGTTGTCAGCCGCCGGTTTGGTGGCTGGCACTGTCACTGAGGTGTATAGCGCCACGGTTCCGGCAGGCGAAATCATCAGCCAAAACCCGCTGCCCGGGGCAAGCGTGCCTTCGGGCACTGCTGTGGCGTTGGTCGTGTCCAAAGGCATCGAGCCTGGCGTCGTGCCAAACGTCGTGGGACAACCACTTGCAACGGCGGAGGCGAAGTTGTCAGCCGCTGGCTTAGTGGTTGGGACTGTGACTGAGGCGTATAGCGCCACAGTTCCTGCGGGCAACGTGATTAGCCAGAACCCAGCAGCAGGAACACGCGTAGGAGACGGCAGCGCGGTCACGTTGGTGATATCGATAGGCGAAGAACCTCCGACTTTTGGGTGCTATGGCGGTACTTAGGACAGAGCAGAGACAGGCTTCCTATCACATGGGAATAGCTTGGAAGCTCTGATGACTGCGTTGGCGCTATCTTAGCATGGCATTCAAAGTTCAGTAGAACTTTGTTTCGTAGCAGGGGCCTGCGTCATAAGAGTTGGTTTTTGGAGTTGCATTTGGTTTTTGGCTGTGGTGTTTGTAAAGATACAATTCATAAGGCCTTAGTCCGTACTAATCCGTCATCTTCTTGTTTTCTTGCGAAGGACTGTTGTTAATTCTTGCGGCCTTGGGCACTTTGCGGTGGGGTCGATCTCCTGCTCGACCGTGGCTCCGACACGCGGACCTAACCTCCAAAGCGCCCCCACCGCCGCCACCCGATCGCGCGGGAGGGCGAGACCACCGCTTCAACTGAAACGCCGCCCGCGTTCTCCTAATGCTTCGCAGTGCAATCCGCAATCCGGCCCTCTTTCCTCCAGACGGCCGCCAGATCCACCGTAAAAAGCTCTTCATCCCCGTACTCCCCGAGCTCCCCGCCCCGCCGTATCTCCTGGGCGGACGCCCGCGCCTCTTCCTCGCCATAACAATGCCGCTCGAACTGTGTCCCCGCCATATGTTCCTCAAACACCTCCGTCCAGTCGGCCAGCCGGAACTTGTTCAGGTAGGCGTTTGGCCGCACGAGGCCCGCGTAGGCCGGGCGCAGATGCGCCCACAGCGGCAACCCCGCGCGCGACCTGCCGTACAACCGCGGGTCATGGCACCCGTTGTCGCAGGTGTACAAGTGAATGCTGATGTACGCCACCCCGCCCGGCCGCAACACCCGCCGGATCTCCCGCAATACGCGCCCCGGATCCGGCAGATGCTCGAACACGGAAAACGACATCACCGCGTCAAACGACTCGTCCGCGAACGTCATCTCCGCCGCGTCCATCTGCAGGCATCGCAGCCGCGGTACACGCCGCAGACCCAACGCACGCCCCAGCTCGCGTTGATACCGCCTGTCGTATCCCAGCGCCTTCCGCGCAACCGTCTTCGCCACCCGGAACGGCCCGTTCCGCCGCAGCATCCGCCAGTATGGCGCCAAGTTGGCCCCCTGCGCCAAAACGTCCAGGTCGATTCCTGTCACCGAGTTGGCACGGCCAAAATAGATCATCTGCGGAAACAACTGGCCCGGCCCGATCTCGAGAATTTCCCGCCCCGTCAACTCACAACCCATCGCGCCCGCCACAACCCGTTCAACCAGGCGCAGGCGCTCCACCATCACCCCCACACGCGGCCCCGGATCCTCCAGGGAGTTTCGGACGCCGCTCACCACGTCCACCACCCGCTGGCGCAAACCCGCCCGCAGCGACGTATATGATCGTATGTCAGAACCCAAGTTTCCCATCGCCCATGCAACGGCTATCGAAA
>JAPLKX010000443.1 GCA_026387845.1 Candidatus Hydrogenedentota bacterium
GGCGTTGGCAGCGGCTTGGCCCAGAGTTCCTTGCCATCGTGGTCGTAGCAGAGCAGGCCGAAGGAGCCGAAATAGACAATGACACGATTCTCATCGGCCAGCGGAGTCGGCGAGGCGGGACTGGCGAACGGGTGGACCTTTTCGATCAACTTGGCCGGGGCGGGTCGCTGCCAGAGGAGTTTTCCAGTGGTCCGGTCCAGGGCGATGGTGTGGAGTTTCCACGTGTGGAGCCCTGTCAGGAAAATGCGGTTGCCGACGACGACCGGCGAGGAGTGGCCTGGCGGGATTTCAGCGCTCCAGACGAGATTGTTCGACGGTCCGAATGCCGCCGGCGGGGCGGCGAGTGCCGATACGCCCTGTCCGTTAGGCCCGCGGAACTGTGGCCAATTCGCCTGGCCAAGACACCGGCCGACGAGAAGCAGCACCAATCCGGTCGCAATGAACGTCTTTCGCGTCGGCGGGGAGTCCTTGGGCATATCCTGCTTCTCCCGAATACCCCGTCCGCCTTATTCTACGAGCACTTACGTCTCTTGTCTGCCCCGGTCTTCACCGCTGCGATTGGCCTTCGCGCCAGAATCCGTCAGCTGGTTGTCGCAGATACCACCCGCCGACACGCGTCACTCACCCTGCAGACCCCGGACGGAGTTTTCGGGACGCATACCAGTACAATCGTCCCAAAGCACCCATGATGCTTGCTGCGAAACGGAAGGATCAGGAACTGTCAGCTTCATATCCCCATTCTATGATCGTGGGCTGCCCGCCGCGTTGTCGCAGTAACGTTTGAAGTTCACGTAGGCCTTACTGCTCACCCGGAGGTTGCTCCGATATGAGAGGTTTCCCACCAGACTGATTAGCGGCTGACGGCGACCCCATAGACTGCTCCACACCCGTCCGAGGATTCGCGGCGCGGAATAGAAGTATCGCTCACAGGAGATCATGTCCTCTATAATGTCGTGCAAAGAAAAGTGCTTGTATCGAGCCACAGGGAAGGTCAGCGTGTAATATTTCCAGTCGTCCGGAAAAGTATTGAGCGCAATGCGATCGGCTGATTTCATCTGGTCCCACAAGCGCGTGCCGGGCAAGGGCGTCAGAAACCTGCCGATGCCTGGCTTGTCTACGTCCAAACCGATGATGAATGAACCCACGACCAGTATTCCGTGCCGTTGTATGCGCCGCACTGAGGCGCGAAAGTCCCGGCCCTTCAAAATACTGAATTTCTTCCCAATTTCCAGAAGCCCTTCAGGCGTGGGGGATTCGAAGCCAATGAAGATGCCTCGGCACCCAGCCCTTGACGCCAACGCCAGGAGCTCTTCGTCATCGGCGAAGTTGATGGTGGCCTGGGCTATCCATCTCTTTCGAAGGTTCGCCTGCGCCATGGCGCGGAAGAGGTCCTTGGCCCGGGAGATGTGGTCGGGACGTATGCCGATAAGGTTGTCGTCGACCACCAGAACATGTTTCTCGCGGATCGACTGGAATTCCCGCACGACATCCGGAATGGGACGCTGCCGGTAGTGGGCCCCGTTGAACGCCGTCACGCTGCAGAAGCTGCAGTTCAATGGGCAGCCGCGTGTGGTCTGAATGGCTCCGACGGCATATTTCGCAGGCAGCAAATCATGACGGGCGGGCGGAACATCGTTTATCTCGGCCAGCCCTCCGTCATACCGGCGCTTCAGACGGCCATGCCGGGCGTCCTCCAGGACCTCCAGCCAGATGCTCTCGGCCTCTCCGGTGACGACCGCGTCCGCATGCAGCATGGCCTCGTCCATGCACATGGTCGCGTGGATGCCGCCCATGACCACCGGTACACCCAGGCGCCGGAAATGAGCGGCCACTTCGTAGGCGCGGTTCGCCTGCGAAGTGAACGCGGTAATGCCTACCAGATCCGGGCGCGGCATGGCCGCATAGTCCGGTTCGCCGAGATTCTCGTCGACTATCGATGTTTCCCACTCAGGTGGCGTCAGCCCTGCAAGAACCATGAGGCTGAGCGGCTTCCATACGCGGTAACGGTTCCACCGGCTCTCCTTGACTTTGGTGATGCTGACGAGCGGGTTCGAGGGGTTGATCAGGTATAGCCTGATGACTGTGTGCTCACGCATTGCCAAGTCCTTGCACTTCACATCCTCGGGATGCAGATCGTCCAAAGATTGGATTTCGTTTGGCCAGCTCGGAAAAAACTCCCTTCCCAATCAGCGTGAACATCTTCTCGTTTCGCGATTCAGTGTTCATCACTCGAATCCCGTGTACTGGTCCACCGATTTTCGTGCCCTTCGTCTGGCGGCGTAACCTGTCTTGTTGTCATCGCTTATGGTAGCCTCCGAGGTGTCTGGTCACAACTTCTTTCGGAGGCTGATTTGCCCGAGAACCACGGTTGCCCGAACCTATTCCTACCCAATCACTGGAGCCGCCACGTCAAGTCCGCCCTGTGCCAAGCCGCAGACGCTCGTCAAAGGCAAGCCTGGCGTCCGCACCGAACTCGACGCCAGGTTCGAGGCGGGATGCAAGCATCCGCCCGTCGTCACGCTGAGACAACTCGGCGTCCGAACTCACGCCACCTCGACTCGCATCGGGCCGGAATCAGCCAAAGCCCTGTTTCTGCCCCGCGCTGCACCTAACACATGGCGAACTCAATTTCGGTGGTCCACTTCAGCGGGGGCGGAGTCCCTTAATACCACAGCGCAACATAATCGTTTGGGCTTCGCCTATGTGCTTTAGCCACAATAAGTTACGTCCTGGCACCTCCTCCGCAAAGCAACCGCGCCACCTTTGCACCCGCGGTAGAGCACGCCGACCTCACGCTGCGATGGCTTTCCGCGTCTTCTGAGGCCGGCTCAGTTTGGGCACGGCACGCGGGAAGTCGCGCTGTAGTATTAAAGGTTCGACTCCTCTTGGGGACGCCACGATAAGTTGTGTCACGTCAAAGACTTACGGCTTTTTTCTTTTCGCCTCCCTCCGCGCCATCGAGTAAGCCGTCAAGGCAGCCAACAAGGCGGCCACGCGGAAGGCCGCGGCCGAGCAGCGCGAGGCAAGTGAGAACGACCTGATTCCGCACTGGCACCCCCACCAGTTGCGGCACGCGGCCGCGACCGTCATCCGCCACGAGCCGCGAGTCTGCCCAAGGCGAGATTCGCCTGGGCGAACTTCCGTCCGCGAGGCAAGCGGAACGGCTGCGCCGGGAACCGGAAACTGGCAATCGGAAGCGACGAACCGTATCCGAAGTCGCCATCATGGCCCGGGACGGGCAGGTCTTGCCGCCTGATCCTGCGCCCGGCAGGAACACGTCGTGCAGGATCGTGCTATTCAGTATTGCGTCTCGGAACTCCCCTGCCATACACGTGCAGAATGCGGTTGCCCAAAACGTCGAACCCCACGAGGGGACGTTGGCTGGCCTGGTCTACGCCGTCACCAGCAACGGCGGCACCAGT
>JAPLKX010000529.1 GCA_026387845.1 Candidatus Hydrogenedentota bacterium
GTTATCTGGAGAACAAGCGGCCCGACGGCAATAACCTCCTGTCGTTCAGCTAATGTATTTACGCAGGCTTGTAGCTTTGACGATAGCCAGCGGTCTGGACGGCGCGGGCGAGACGACCGCGCCTACGTTTGGCTTTCGCGGGGGGAGCCGCCTAAAATGCCTCCGAGAGGAGGAGCCATGGAAATGGGAGAAGAAAAGTTTTCGCGGCGGTCGTTTATGGCGGCGTCGGGCGCGGCGGCTTTGGGTATGGCGGCGTCGGGTCGAGCGGCTTCGGCGCAACCGGCGGGCAAGGGGCGCAACATCGTGTTTGTCTTGCTGGACGACCTCCGCTACGACGGGTTCGGATTAGAGAACCCGTTTTTTGAGACGCCGGCCATCGACGCGCTGGCGAAAGGCGGGGTGGTGTTCGAGCGTGCGTTCGCGACGACGTCGTTGTGCTCGCCGAGCCGGGCCTGCACGTTGTCGGGTCAGTACGCGCACCGTCACGGTGTGCTCGACAACAACACGGCGCTGCCGCCCGACACGCCGACGTTTCCGCAGGAGTTGCAGAAGGCCGGCTACCGGACCGGCTACATCGGCAAGTGGCATATGGGCGGCGAGAGCGACTCTCCGCGGCCGGGGTTTGACCGGTGGGTGTCATTCCGCGGGCAGGGCGTATATCTCAACCCGACGTTCAACGTCGATGGCGAGAAAGTGAAACGGGACGGGCACGTGACCGACCTGATCACCGATTACGCGGAGGAGTTCATGCGGCAGGAAGACGCGCGGCCGTTTTGCCTGTACGTCGGGCACAAAGCCGTGCACGCCATGTTCGAGCCGGCGGAACGGCACAAGGGTTCGTACGCGAACAAGACGTGGCCGCGCCCCGCGTCTATGGCCGACACCGAGGAGAACTACCGGGGCAAGCCGGCGTGGGTGCGTGCGCAACGCAACAGTTGGCACGGCGTCGACGGGATGTACAACGGCGAGTGCGATTTCGACACATTTACGCGCGCCTATGCCGAGACGCTGAGGGGCGTGGACGACAGCGTGGCGCGGCTGGTCGAGGTGTTGCGCGAGAAAGGCCTGCTCGATTCGACGCTGTTCATGTTCACGTCGGATAACGGGTTTCAGTTCGGCGAACACGGCCTGATCGACAAGCGGACGATGTACGAGGCGAGCATCCGCGTCCCGCTGATTGTGCACTGCCCGGAACTGTGCCCTGGCGGGCAGCGGCGCAGGGAGATGGTGCTCAACATCGACCACGCGCCGACGATCCTCGAGGCGGCCGGGATGCCGATCCCCTCGAGCGTCCAGGGCGCATCGTTCTACGGCGTGCTGGCGGGCGAGACCCGGCCATGGCGCGACGCGTGGCTCTACGAATATTTCTGGGAGCGGAGTTTTCCGCAAACGCCCACGGTGCTCGGCGTCCGGACGGACAAGTACAAGCTGATGCAGTACCACGGCATCTGGGACCGGTACGAGTTGTACGATCTCGAAAACGACCCGGACGAAATGAACAACCTGCTCGGCGAGTTCATGGTGAAAAACGAGGGCGGGACCCTCGACAACCTGATCAGTGCGCGGGCGGCCGGCAACGTAAAACCCGCATGGGACCTGACGTCGCGGCGGCTGAAGGAACTGCTCAAAGAAACCGGCTGCCAACCCGAACCAAGCTGGCGGCAAGGCCATGCCTGAAGTGAAGCCTATCCTGCGGGGACTGGATTGACCTCCGCAGCATCCACGCTTACCGAGCTTATGCGTTCGACTTTTCTTAATGCCACACTTACAAGATGAAGCATGGCAGTGGGCATAACCTCTGTCGGGCTAGGTCCCATGTTCGTGGCACTAAGGCCAAAGTTGTAAGAAACTGCCCATATCCCTTCGTGAAGCTGCTGATGTTTGACTAGCAGTGTCGCTAGTTCTTTGTGCGAAAACTGGTATTCCATCGTTTCCGGCATGCTCTACAGCTCCTGAGTGCCTACTATGGCTTTTTCTTGTTCAGGCAATGTGGAAAGAGTAAACGTGACATGCAGTGGGTAGGCTGACTTTGTAAAAGTTGCTGTCGATGCTTTTTCCAAGTCCCAGAAAACAACTGGCTTGCCTTGCTTCTCCCAGCAGGTCCTGAATATTTCTGCAGGAATAGGTCCTTTGTTGTTGTCAGCGTCTCCATCATCATACGCTACTACTGACAGTTTAAGACCGAGAGCACGGGCATATTTAATCATGGATCTCAACGTCATGTTGTCGCGGTTGTTCAATATTTGCGACACGCGCCCTTTGGTCACGCCAACTCTCGATGCAAAGTCCTCATCCCTTAACTTCAAGCGTTCTATCTGCTTTTCCAGCTGGTAAACAAAATCAAATCTAACGCTAAATAGAAAGTCGCTGAGGCTTTTCTCTGTCCAGTGCGGCTTTGTCATAGCATTTCCCTCTGTTCCTTTAGAGTGACCACCGCGTTTGCAATCGTCGGATCCTCACGGTATCTGTTGAGCCGAAGGAGAATGGCTGGGTCCGTGTTTCGCCTCTTCTTCTTTGCATAGATGCAAATAACACAAACATCATGGGGCACCCCGTGCGCGGAACGGCACAAGAACCCGTACAACCGGTGCATACCGTCTTTGAACACGTAGCAGTGTTTAAATTCTTGACTGTCCCAACCGTGGTGGCGCCTGGCATAAGGAAAACCTGATGCCCAATATTCGAAACTCTTTTTGAACGACTTTTTACTGGTGTCGCTAAGCTTTTCAAAGTCTACAAATGGCTTAATACGCTTGCTTGGCCATGCAAGCCAGAAAATGCGGTCGCATGCATCGTCGTAGCTGCATGAGCAGCTGTCAATCATGCCCTGCGCCACCCTTAGTTTAGCTAAAACTAAACATCTTGTCAAGCTGGGCCGCGAGAAAAATAGCACACGCGTCTTAACGAGTCAAATAACCGATTCCGCCAAATTCTGCCAAAGCGAGAGAGTTCAAGCCGATTTTACTCGGCCTTGACCTTAGGTTTGGCTGTGCGTATGGGTGTGGCGGTAGGGATGGGGTGTTTGCGTTGGCACCGCGGGCAGATGGCGACGGGCCGGGCGTAATCGGGCGGGATCTTAATCTTTATGCCGCAGGGGCAGGCGATAATGGCGAACTGGTTCATCTGCCGGACCAGATCGCCCGCCTCGCGCATCCGCATGCGGGGGTCGGGTGCCTCGTCCTCGGCGTGGGGCGGCCGGACCGGGAGCGCCTGATCGGCTGCGAGGGCTGAGCGTGGAACAACGCCGGACTTTCTGCCGCGCACGGTTTTGAGTGCGTCATCATAGGCGTGGAACGAGGCAGCGCCGGACATCCCGCGCAGGATCTTGATCCGCTCCTGGATGGGCGGGTGGGTGCTGGTAAGGTTGAGCGCCATGGCGCCGGGTTTCTCGAACGGGTTGCTGATAAACATGGGCGCGGTGGCTTTTGTGGCGCGTGCCATTGGCGTGGGATCGCCGCCGATAAGCTGGAGGGCGCCGGCCAATCCTTCGGGGTAGCGGGTAAGTACGGCGGCGGAGGCGTCTGCGAGGTACTCCCTGCGCCGCGAGATGGCGAGGTAGACAAACTGCGCCACGATCGGCGCCAAAATCGCCAGCACTATGGCTATGACAATCATGATGCCGCCGGCCCCGTCTCCACCGCGCGACGACCCGTAGCGGCGCGAATGGGCGCCGCGCCCACCCAACCGGAAACCGCGCAAAAACAGCTCGGAGATCAAGACAATCGAGCCGATGGTGACGCCGACGATCGTCATGAGCAGGACGTCGCGGTTGACGATGTGGGACATCTCATGGGCAACGACGCCCTGGAGTTGGTCGCGGTTGAGTTTGCCGAGCAGCCCGGCCGTAACAGCGACGACGGCCTTGTCGGGCTTTCGGCCGGCGGCGAACGCGTTGAGGGCCATGTCGTCGATGATGAAGACGCGGGGCATTTTGGGCAGGCCGGAGGCAATCTGCATCTCTTCGATGACATTGAACAGCCTGGGGTGGTCTTTTTTTTCGATTTCGCGGGCCCCGCTGACCGCCAGCAGGATGTTGTCGCCCTGGAAATACGCCACCAGCATCATCACCAGCCAGACGCCCATCGCGATCAGGACGCCAAACGGGCCGGCCCCCGGCTGAGCCCCCTCGGCAATCACGTAGCCCAGCGCCGTCAGCAGGAGTGCCATCAGGACCACCAGCACAACGGACCGCCGCCTGTTCATGCGGATCTGTTCCCACATGTTGATCATCGGGAATTCGCCTCTTTCTCCGACCCCGCGGCGCGGTTACTTGAAGCTGACCTGGGGGACGGCGCGCTCGGCAGGCACCTCGATTTCGAAGAACTCGGCCAGCTTAAAGTTGAAAGAGTTTGCCACGAAGTTGCTCGGGAACATCTGGATGCGGTTGTTGAACTGCATGGCCTGGTCATTGTAAAACTGGCGCGCAAATCCAATCTTGTTTTCCGTGGACGTAAGCTCTTCCTGCAGGGCGAGGAAATTCTGGTTGGCCTTCAGGTCGGGGTACGCCTCGACCGTCACGAGCAGCCTGCCAAGCGCCTGGTTGAGCACGCTTTCGGCCTGGGCCTGGGCGGCAACGCCGGCGCCAGACGCTTGGGCGGCGACGTTCCGGGCGCGGGTGACGCTGTCAAGAGTTTCCCGCTCGTGTTGCATATAGCCCCGGACGGTCTCGACGAGGTTAGGGATAAGGTCGTGCCGCCGTTTAAGCTGGACGTCGATCTGCGCCCAGGCATTCTTGACCTGGTTGCGCAGGCCCACCAGCGAGTTGTACGTGGCTGCCAACCACAGAAAGAAGATTACAACCGCCGCCAACACAATATATAGAGGTATCATTTTCCACGCTCCTTGGCTTCGGGCCGCCCTGCGCGATGCCCCTGCCATCTTCCCCTTATACTACCACAAGGGGCAGGATCTATTCGTGCGGGACAAGGGCGGGAAACACCCGCCCACATTGCCAGAGTATGGCAGTTTTTCGTCATAGAAGCCTCATTTTATTGTATTGACAGGTGTGGCATTGGGGCTTACAATGATGATCACTTGGGGAGTCCTTCTGCAGTAAATTGTGCACTTTTTTTCGCGCCAAAAAATTACCTGGAGAGGGGAGGGCCATCGTATGAAAAGGAAAGAATTGGCTGTACTTTTGTATGCCTTGCCCGTCACGGCAGCGAGTATCGTTGCCTTGGCCTTACTGGCCTGCCCGGCGGCGCAAGCTTGTATTGGCGTGGACGGAACGGTCCCGCCGTGGGGAGGCAGTGGGCCGAACGGCGTGATGGCGGCAAAAATCGCCGATGCCTGGGCCGCCGCCGCAGAGGCCGGAGCGAAGTATCCTATTCCTCTACCTGTATCGGGGACGCAGAAGGCGGTGATCATCCTGATCCAGAATCAGCCCACTGGGGTGACGTTCGATAACCCCGCTATCGGGAACTGGACCGGCCGGCTGGCCGCTATTGCCGGGTACTATACCGAGGTCTCGAAAGGCATCTTCACGATCGCCGCGGCTAATGAGACCCATGGCACCTTCAATGACGGTGTGATCGGCCCTCTAGATATCGGCGGCTTACTCACTGCCGCCAGCGATATCGACTGGACCAATTCCGAGGCGATCGCCGTGGCGGCGATTCAAGCGGCGGACCCATTCATCAATTTCGCCGCCTTCGACACGAATATCCCCGCGGACGGCACGATTACGCCGGACGAACTCCACATTATGATTTATCAAGCAGGCGATGAGAAATCCTGGTTCGCGAGCAACACGCCGCGCGCGTGGGCGCACAATTTGTGGCATACACCCCAGCTTACGGGGCTAGGCCCGCCGAACAAACCCGACGGCAAGAACATCATCAGCTACAGCTATTGCGGGGAAGAGCTAAATGACCTGCAGATAGCCCCGATGGGCCAGATGACGCACGAGTTGGGCCACGACATCGGCCTGCCCGATCTGTATGACACGACCGGTAACGAGTGGGACGGTTTGGGCGACCATTGCCTGATGTCCGGCGGCAGTTGGGGCACCAACGGAGGCGTGCAGGGCGACACACCCTGTCATCTCGATGGGTACTTCAAGAACTGGCTCGGCTGGGGGGACCTGATCCAGGCTGTGGACGGCAGCCAAACCGTCTCGCTCGATGCGGCCAAGGGAAGCAACGACGTGTTCCGAGTCGATATCCCTGGCACGTCCGAGTTCTTCATTATCGAGAACCGCCAACAGACCGGCTACGATCTCGGTTTGCCCGGCAGCCTGGGCGGCTTGGCCATCTACCATTGCGACTGGGACCTGCTCGACCCGGCTTCCCCTTACTTCATATACAACGAGGTGAACGGCTATCCCACCGGTAGCTTCCCCGGTCCCGGGATGAAGCTCGAAGAGGCCCACGGCCTCCATTTTGACTTGGATTTCCCCGAGTACTACGCTCCTGATCCTGACAGGGGCAAGGACAATGATTATTACCGCCTCGGCCTGAACACGAATTTCGACGACGCGTCCGATCCGGACAGCGACGAGAAGGACGGCACACCCAGCGGGGTTGACGCCTCGAACGTCAGCGCGTCCGGAGACCCGATGACATTTGACATAGACGCCCCGGTCGGCCAGGGAGGCGAAGGCGAAGGTGAAGGCGAGGCCGAGGCGGGCATCCGATTCTCGGTCGACACGGCCGCGATTGGCGTGCAGGGCTCAGCGGTGAACCAGAACTCCGTCACGACCCCACCTGCGTTGATGGCGGATATCTACGCGGGGTGGAATGACACGAATGGACTGAGCATTCCGCTAGCGAGACTGGGCCTGCAGCCCGGCGATGATGTGGACGCGATTGACATCCCCGACCAAAACTCGCCCAACATGGAAATGCACGAGTATGACGTGTTCTGGCACTTTGGCGTCGATACCCTCACTGTAGGCGTAGCGGGCGCGGCGCCGGATGTTTTCTCTGAAGCTTCCGCCAATGAGGCTGCCGGAGACATATTCTGGTCTCAGGGCGCTGCCTTTGGCTGGCCGGTGGGCGGCGGAAACGTCAGGGAAGTAGAGGAACACTGGATCGGGCTCCTCGATGGCACAGTTCCTCCCGAGGATAACAAGGATGCCCTGGATATCTCCGGCCCGGTCTTTCTCGAGCAGGAGCCCCTGCCGCTGAATGCCGTCTATTTCTCCCTGAAGCAGGGGTCTCCCACCCTCGCTGGGATATACTCGCCGGCGGACATTTTCGCCTCGAACGGTTCGGGCGGGTTCTACGTGGCGATGGCCGCGGCCACGCTTGGGTTGCTCCCGATGGGCGATGACGTCGATGCGTTGTTCATGGACCGCACGTATGTGCCGTACTTTTCGCTGGCCCCCTTATCACCCACATTGGGCGCATTTGTGGGGCCCCAGGGCAGCCCCGCGGATATTTTCTACCGGGCGCTGCCTATCCCCGTGCGCGCCATCACGGCGGCACAACTGGGCCTTAAGGTCGACGACAATGTCGACGCCCTGGATGCAACGCTGACTCTAATTGAAGGCGCTGAAGGCGAAGGCGAGGAGGGTGAAGGCGAAGAGGGCGAAGGCGAGGAATTCGAGTTCACGAAATTGCCTATCGGCGGGTGGTTTGAAGTCGGCGACCACCTGACCCTGACCGTCGAGGTATCGGTTCAGTCGGCAACTTACCACTGGGTTAAAGACGGTCTCGACATCGACGAAGTGGCGAACCCGAGCGCCGTTACGAGCGTGTTCGAGATAGCGTCGCTGATCGAGGGAGATGAAGGCTGGTATGTGTGCCGGGTCACCTACAACGGCGGCAAGACGGATTACTTGACTCCCGCGGTGCATGTCGAGGTGTTTGTTATGCTTCCGGCCGTGGGTCTGGCCGCACTGATAGCCGGCGGGCTGGTTCTCACGGCAATCGGCGCGTTGCGCATGCGGCGCAAGAACTGACCATCACTGGATAAAGATCGAGGGCTCGTGCAACCCGCACGAGCCCTCGGTTTTTGAAATACGGGTCCTTGGCAAACGCGAGTGGAGTCGACGTAATACGTTTCGGTTGCGGCATTGCGTCTTGATACGCTGAAAGCGTAAGAGGCAAAAGGCCGGGGCAACGCCCCGGTTAGGAAGACCCCATAAGAGCTCGCCCTGAAAGGGCCACAGGAAGCGTACAAGCCCCTGCCACGCTTTCAGCGTGGTTGCCCTTGGTGTTGACTCCCCCTCCGGGGCGTTGCCCCGGCCTATTTCGTGTTACGCTTTCAGCGTAACTTGCGCCTATAGCGCAAAAAATGCTCCTGATGCGTTGAATTTCCTCACCATTTCTTGCCGAAGAACCGAAATATCGGGACGCTGCCGTAGCGTACCCACATTTCATCAGTAGCCGAGTTGCTTGAGGGCCTGTTCCTGCTGTTGCTGGTGCTGTTGGGCGGCCCGGCCTGCCCGGCCCCGGGCGTAACCGGCGGCGCTGGACGTGCCGGCGTTGCTCATGCTGTCGAGCTGTTGCTGCATCCCGATGCCCGTCATGGCTTCGCCCATCGGCCCAGCGCCGCCGACCGCAGGCGTGTTAAGCCGGCGTTGCTGCGCCGTGATGGGCGCGGCAGGCTGGTTTTGCTGGGCCGGATGGCGTAGCGCGCCGTTCTCCGGGTAGAAAATGAAGTCCTCGCCGGAATCGGTTTTGGGGATGGCCGAAATGTAGTCGGGAACCAGGGCATCGAGCGAGGGCGGGTAATAGCCCGTGGCCATCCCGTAACTGTTGACGGCCTGGGTGATCTGCTTCATTTTTGCCCTGTCGCCGGCCGTTGGGCCGAGGACGGCGTTGCGGCGCGGCCCGTCTACCAGCTTGCCGGAGGCGGAATCGTAGGCATACGGCGTGCCGTCGGGCTGGGCGGGCAGGCTGGGCAGGTAGCCGGGGACGAGTTCCTCGAGCGAGCCGGGATATTTGCCGTTTTCGGCCTGAAACGTGTCGATAGCGCGCTGGATGTTGATTTGGGCGGTCGTATCAGCGGCGGCGCCGACCTGGCGTTTCATGGCGGTTGCCTGTTCGGCCTGGAGTTCACCCTGGATGGCCGTAGTAGTCAGAAGTTCAACGCCGCAACCGGCAAGAGCGAGGATCAGCATCGCAGGAAGGATGATTCTCATTGGGCTCACCTCCTGCGGTCATTATAGCAGATAGTGCGGAGTTCTCAGTGCGAAGCTG
>JAPLKX010000696.1 GCA_026387845.1 Candidatus Hydrogenedentota bacterium
AATTCCCAATCGGGCTCATTCTCGAGACGGGGATACACCGCGCCGGGACCCGTCCCGAACAGGGGATGATCGCGCCAAACCAAAGCCGCAGTACGCATGGCCGCCGCCCGGCCCCCGACAGCCTCGTTCTCGTAATAGCCGGTTGACCAGAAGCGGCTGAAATCGTAGGTCATGAATAGGTACACGACTCCGCTGAGAATCAAGGCGGAGAAGCAACCCATGAGCAGAAGCTCGACGGCCCTGGACCGCTTTCTGCTCAGCAGAAGATACCCGAAGACAAGCATCAAGGTCATGCATGAAACCGCCAAAGCCGAGCGCGAAAGAGAGAAGAGAATCCCCGCAAGTGTTGCGGCGGCCGCTCCCAGATAAAGGATTCGGTAGAGCGTGCCCTTACTGCGAACCCCGAGCACGACGGACGCGGCCATAAAGATCTGGAGTGTGGCGGCTACCACGTTCGGATGCCCGAGAGGCGTCCTTCCCCGAGCGAGATCAAGCGTTCCCGTACCGAAACTCGTCCAGCCAAGGTATCCCGCAACTCCGCTGTAACATTGCGGCCTTCCACGTATGGATCACCCAGGTGATTCAACAGAAGGGAGAAAAGGCACAGGCCGGCAAACGACAAGAGCACAGCGAGAAATCGCCGGGCGAAACGCTGTTGAGGAAGTGCGTGGCCTTCTCGCGCATACCGCCCCCAGGGAACGGCGAACGCCAGTAGAAACAGAGAGAGAGCTGTGAGCCAATACGCCACCGGGATGCGGAAACGCTCATCGATCGGGATCGAGAGCACGTCGTCGATGCGGTTCAGACCGGCGAAACAGTACACCACCGGCAGGAGCAGGACTATCCCTGGGGCGCCAACCACCTTATACGCCACCGCGAACAAGAGCATACCGAGGGCGATAGCCGCCGCAATGCCGTAGCTCAACGCCGCCAGCACGCCCGCAGCTGCACACACAACAAGCGTCAGCGGCACGACAATGCGATCTAGCTGCTCACGCTGCGTCGCGATGTCGATGGGGGTCATTTCTGAAACGTGTCCTCTTCAAGATGTACCGCGGCCCAATGGCGCCACGGAAGGAATCTATCACACCGATGCGCGCCGAACCAATGCAGGCAGACAGCCTGCTACGTCGCCCACGGGTCGAAGACCTGGACACCCTCCACGGTCAAATCGGCGGTGTTTCGCGTCACGATGGTAAGGTCGTGAACGAGTGCCGTGGACGCCAACAGGCCATCAATCACGGGTAGAGCGCGCCCCCTGGCGGCGTTGGCTGCGGTCAGTTGTCCCCAGCGTAGGGCCACGGCCGGGTCGACGTTCAAGACCCGGCCCTCGAATCGAGAACGGAGGTCCGAGTCAATCCACTGTCGGAGGCGCTCCCGTTTTCTCGAGGCCGGCAAGCGCGCCACGCCGGTCTCGAGTTCGCCCAACGTCAGCACACTGAGAAGCAGCGATTCCTCGTCGCGTTCCGCCAGCCATTTCAGCACGTTGGGGTTCGGCGCCCGCTTCGTGACCTCCGAGATCACGCACGTATCCAGGAGGTAGTTCACAAGTCCACCTTGCGAGACAGATCGCGCCTGCGTTTCAGGGCTAAGTCAACGCCATTCAGCGGGGATTGGCGCAGGAAATCGACCAGGCCGGCTCCCTTTCTTCGCAGGCGGCGGTAGTCCTTGACGGAAACCACAACGACCGTAGGACGTCCGTGTTTGGTCACCATCTGCGGCCCCTCGTCGCAGGCCTTCTCCACGACCTCACTGAAACGG
Source organism: Candidatus Hydrogenedentota bacterium (assembly GCA_026387845.1). Classification (GTDB taxonomy): domain Bacteria; phylum Hydrogenedentota; class Hydrogenedentia; order Hydrogenedentales; family SLHB01; genus JAPLKX01. The sequence continues at coordinate 1,762 of JAPLKX010000696.1, forward strand.
TTCTTTGCATCTTGAAGCTGCCACTCATGGCTCATTCGATAAACTCCGGCAAGAATTCAGTCTAGCCTGTCCAGATTATACATTGTGCGGGATCGAAGGTCAATTCTTCCTTCTGCGGAACATGTCGCTGTCGTCGGCCAATCTGACTACCCTCTTACAGCAGTCTTCGGAAGGTTTGATGGGCTGGCGGGCCTTCCAGTCGAT